>JANMWV010000027.1:0-4984 GCA_031394165.1 Actinomycetes bacterium | reverse complement strand
ATTCGCTACAAACGCTCCCGGTGTAGGGCGATCGGGTCGCTGTTCGAGGCTGGAGAAGCTGAAATGTCGTCTCTCCGGCACCTCTTTCATTTGACACCTCTCTGATGTCTGACTTATAACAGAGCATGCCTTTCGATCGGGTTCGCTCGCTCCTGTTCACCCCGGCTGCGGACGAGGGCAAGCTTCGCCGGGGGCTCCAGGCCGGTGCGGACGCGGTGATCTGGGATCTAGAGGATGCGGTCGCAGCGAGCGAGAAGCGGTCGGCCCGGGCGCGCGTCGTGTCGCTGCTCGAGGAGGATGCGGAGGCGCCGTGCCTGCGGTTTGTGCGCGTCAACGGCCACGGCACCACAGAATTCGGCGAGGACGTCGCAGCGCTCGCCGGCGCTCCGATCGACGGCATCGTGCTGCCGAAGGCGACGCCGGCGGGCGTCGCGGCGCTCGGCTCCGAGGGGCCGCCGGTGCTGGCACTCGTCGAGAGCGCAGCGGGCCTGCGGTTCGCCTTCGAGACCGCCGAGTCCGAGCGGGTCGAGGTGCTCCTCTTCGGCGCTCTCGACCTCGCCGCCGAGCTCGCGCTGGGAGCGCTGCCGGACGGGCAGGAGCTGCTCGCCTTCCGCTCGCACGTCGTGCTCGCCTCCGCGGCGGCAGGAATCGGCGGCCCCTTCGACTCCCCGTACGTCCACGTCGGCGACCCCGAGGGCCTCCGGGCCGAGTGTCGGCGGGGTCGAGCGCTCGGCTTCCGCGGCAAGGCCTGCATTCATCCGGGGCAGCTAACGGTAGTCCACGAAGCCTTCGCGCCGAGCACCGAGGAGGTTGCCTGGGCTCGTGAGGTCGTCGAGGGCTTCCACGCCGCGGGGGGCGGTGTCGTCTCGATCGCCGGGCAGATGATCGACCGACCGGTCTTGGAGCGGGCTCGGCGCCTGCTCGAGGACGCAGAGAGGAGCAGCACATGAGCACAGAGGCCGCCCCCGCGCCGAAGGAGTGGCGCGGCCGCTTTTTCGAGGACTTCGGCGTCGGCGATGTGTTTCGCAGCCGGCTCGGCCGGACGATCACCGACGCCGACAACGTCTGGTTCACGTGTCTGACGATGAACACGAACCAGGTGCACTTCAACGCGCCGTTCGCCGAGCGCACGCGGTTCGGGCGCACCCTCGTGAACAGCACCTTCACGCTCGCGCTCGTCACCGGTCTGACCGTGCCCGACACAAGCGAGAACGCGACCGCGAACCTCGCCTGGACCGACATCAAGCTCCCGAAGCCCGTCTTCGTCGGCGACACGCTCTGGTCGGAGAGCGAGATCCTGGAACTGCGCGAGTCCCAGTCGAACCCGTCGGTCGGGATCGTCACGATGCGCTGCCGCGGCGTGAACCAGAACGCCGAGGTGGTGATCGAGTTCCGCCGCACGTTCATGGCCTATCGGCGGACCGCTGCGGAGACCGCCTCGATCTTCCCCGAGGTCGCTGAGCCGTGGACGGTGTGACCGAGCCGAGCGGCGCGCGCCGGTTCGCGGACTTCGCGCTCGGTCTGCGTCTCGACGACATCCCGGCGGACGTGATCGAGGCGGCGAAGCTCCACCTGCTGGACGCGCTCGGCTGTGGACTCGCAGCGGTCGCGCTCCGGACTGCGGACGCGGGGCGGGCGCTCGCGGTCGCCGATTCCGGGACCGCCGAAGCATCGCTGCTCTGTTCGGCCACGCGTGTTCCCGCCGCGAGCGCTGCGTTCGCCAACGCGATGGCGTGCCACGGTCTCGACTTCGACGACACGCACGCCGACTCCGTCTGCCACGTCAGCACCGTGGTCGCACCTGCCGCGCTGGCCGCCGGCGAGGCGTCAGCGGCCAGGGGTGCCGACGTCCTGGCCGCTCTGATCGCGGCGAACGAGATCGTGATCCGGATCGGCATGGCCGCGTCCGGCGCGTTCCACGCTCGCGGCTTCCACCCCACCTCGGTCTGCGGCGTCTTCGGGGCGACGGCCGCAGCGGCGCGACTGCGGGGGCTCGACACGGAGACCGCTACGAGCGCGCTCGGCCTTGCAGGGAGCATGGCAAGCGGGCTCTTCGCCTTCCTGGAAGACGGGACAGCGACGAAGCCCGTCCATGCGGGCATCGCGGCACAGGCCGGTGTCCGCGCAGCGGCTCTCGCAGCGCTCGGCGCAGAAGGACCGCCGAGCATCTTCGAGGCGAGGTTCGGCCTCTACCGCGCGTTTGCGGACGTCGACGCAGCCGTGCTCGCAGCGCAACTCGCGGATCTCGGCGACCGCTGGGAGACGCCCCGGATCGCCTTCAAGGCGTACCCCGCCTGTCACTACATCCACGGCTCCCTCGGGAGCAGCGCGGCGCTCGTGGCCGAGTGCTCGCTCGACCCGGACGACATCGTCGAGGTCGAGGTCTCGGTACCCCCCGGCCCGGCGGTATCGCTCGTCCTCGAGCCGGCCGCCAACAAGATCGTCCCGAGAACCGACTACGAGGGGAAGTTCAGCCTCCAGTACTCGACGGCGGCGATGCTCGTGCACGGCACTGTCGGTGTCGAGACCTACAGCGCAGCCGCTCTCTCGGACCCCGTCGTGCTCGACGTCGCACGCCGCGTCCGCTATCGCGTCGACGAGTTCGCCACGACCGCGCAGGCGTTCCCGGGCGGCGTGCGGATCGAGCTCCGAGACGGACGCGTTCTCTCGCGGCAGCTCGAGTTCCAGCAGGGCGCCCCGGAGAATCCGCTCAGCCCGGCCGAGGTCGAGGCGAAGTTCCGAGCGAACGCCCGCCTTGCGCTCGGCGACGGTGGTGCCGACGAGCTGCTCGCGGCCGTGCGCTCGCTCGAGGAACATGCCGATCTCTCCGCGGCGCTCGCCCCGCTGCGAGCCGCAGCTCCGCCTTCCCCCGACGATCAGAGGTGACATGGACTTCGCAACCCCCGCCGACCACAACGAGATCCGCGCCTCCGTCCGCGAGCTCTGCGCGCAATTCCCGAACGAGTACTGGCGAGATCTCGAGCCGGATCGATATCCCGAGGAATTCGTCAGGACGCTCACGAAGAACGGCTGGCTGTCGGTCCTGATTCCGGAGGAGTACGGCGGCGCCGGACTCGGGCTCGGTACCGCCAGCGTGATCCTCGAGGAGATCAACGCCTCCGGCGGAAACGCCGCAGCGTGTCACGCGCAGATGTACACAATGGGCACCGTCCTCCGGCACGGAAGCGACGAACAGAAGCAGCGCTACCTGCCGAAGATCGCGTCGGGCGAGCTTCGCCTGCAGGCGTTCGGCGTAACCGAGCCGACGGCCGGCTCCGACACGACGAAGCTTTCGACGTTCGCGCGTCGCGTCGACGGCGGCTACGTGATCAAGGGCCAGAAGGTGTGGACGTCACGTGCGCTCCACTCCGATCTGATGGTGCTTCTCGCCCGGACGACGCCACTCGAGCAGGTCGAGCGAAAGAGCGACGGGCTCTCGGTCTTCCTGATCGACATGCGCGACGCAGCGGAGCGAATGACGATTCGCCCGATCAAGACGATGATGAACCACGGCACGACCGAGATCTTTCTCGACGACGTCGAAGTCCCCACCGATGCGCTGATCGGCGAGGAAGGTCGGGGCTTCCGCTACATCCTCGACGGCATGAACGCAGAGCGCGTGCTGATCGCGGCGGAGTGCATCGGCGACGGGCACTGGTTCACGGAGAAGGCTCGCCGCTACGCGTCCGAGCGCGTGGTCTTCGGCCGGCCGATCGGCGCGAACCAGGGCGTGCAGTTCCCGATCGCGCGCGCACACGTCGCGGTCGAAGCTGCCGACCTTATGCGCTGGAAGGCGGCGTGGCTCTTCGACCAGGGCGAGCCGTGCGCGGCAGAGGCGAACATGGCAAAGCTCCTCGCCTCGGAAGCGTCGTGGCAGGCCGCGAACGCCTGCCTCGTCACCCACGGCGGCTGGGGCTTCGCCGCGGAATACGACGTCGAACGCAAGTTCAGGGAAACGCGCCTCTATCAGACGGCCCCTGTGACGAACAATCTCGTGCTGGGCTATGTGGGGCAGCACGTGCTCGAGCTACCGCGGTCGTACTGAGTCAGGGGCCGGCGATGCCTCCGTAGAGATCGGGTCGCCGGTCGTCGAGCAGCGCGTAGGTCCGCTCGTCGCTTCGGTCGCGGAGCCGCACCACCCACTCGAGGTCCAGGTCGACGAGCTCGAGCCCGTCTTCGTTCCCGAGCTCCGCCACGGATCGGCCGAGCGGGTCGAGGACGCAGCTCGAGCCGCGGAACCGGAACGGTCCAACCGACCCCGCCTGGTTGACGCACACGAGGTAGGCCACGTTCTCGACTGCCCTCGCCGTGACGACGCTCTGCATCAAGAAGCCCCGCTCGACCTCCCACGCCATCGGCACGACGAGCACGCGGGCCCCGCGCAGCGTCAGGCTTCGCGTCATCTCCGGAAACGCGAGGTCGTAGCAGCAGGCGAGGCCCAGGTCGCCGGCGACGACGAACTCGCCGCCGGGAGCGAAGACGCGCCGCTCCCGCTCATCCATGTGCGTCTTCGCGTAGAGCACGCGTGCGCCGTCGGGCTCACGCAGCACGACGCCGTTCACGAGGCCGTCCGGGATACGCACCGGCGCGCCGTAGACAAGCGAGACGGCGGCACGCCCCGCGTCCTCCGCGAGCACCATCTCGGCCTGTTCGACAGCGTCGAGGAGCGTGTCGGAGTAGTCATCTGCCAGGAGCAGATACCCGCTGAGGCAGAGTTCGGGGAAGCAGACGAGATCGGCGCCGCGCTCGGCGCCGTCGGCAAGGAGCCGTCGCATGCGCTCGAGGTTTGCGTCGACGTCGCCGAGCGCAGCTCCGAATTGCCCGAGTGCGACGCGCAACTCCTGTGCCTACCGCTTCAGAGGCACGGCGACGGGGCGGATGGGGGAGCCGGTCGCCCCGCGCAGCTTCAGTGGGAACGCCAGGAGCGCGAACTCGTACACCTTCTCGGCTGCGATCTCCTCCAGGTCGAGCACCTCGATGATCT
>JANMWV010000023.1:0-1558 GCA_031394165.1 Actinomycetes bacterium | reverse complement strand
AGCGATCCAGCGCCGCCTCGCCGGCACGGGCAAGAAGCTGACACTCGAGCTCGGCGGCAAGGCCGCGAACATCGTCTTCGACGACTCCGCACTCGACCAGGCCGTCGAGGGAATCGTCAACGGCATCTACTTCAACCAGGGCCACGTCTGCTGTGCCGGATCGCGACTCCTCGTGCAGGAGTCGATCTACGAGCCCGTGATCGACAAGCTGAAGCAGCGCATGGCGACCCTGCGCGTCGGCGACCCGCTCGACAAGAACACCGACGTCGGCGCGATCAACTCGAAGATGCAGCTGGAGCGGATCGAGGAGCTCGTCGAGGCGGGCAAGGCGGAGGGCGCGGAGATCTATCAGACGCCGTGCCGACTACCCGAGAAGGGCTACTGGTTCGCGCCGACCGTCTTCACGGGCGTCGCGCAGAGCTACCGCATCGCGCAGGAGGAGATCTTCGGCCCGGTCCTCAGCGTGCTCACGTTCCGCACGCCGGAGGAGGCGGTTGAGAAGGCGAACAACACGCCCTACGGTCTTTCGGCGGGCGTGTGGACGGAGAAAGGCTCGCGCATCCTCTGGATGGCCGAGCGCCTACGCGCCGGCGTCGTCTGGGCGAACACGTTCAACCGCTTCGACCCGGCGAGCCCGTTCGGCGGCTACAAGGAATCCGGCTTCGGACGCGAGGGCGGCCTACACGGCATGGAGCCGTACCTCGCCTTCGACACGGAGACGTCCGGTGGCTGATCGGCTTCCGGTCAAGAAGACGTACAAGCTCTTCATCGGCGGCGCGTTCCCGCGCAGCGAGAGCGGCCGCACGTACGAGGCCGAGGGGCAGAACGTCGCGCGCGCCTCACGGAAGGACGTGCGCGACGCGGTGCAGGCGGCGCGCGGCGCGCAGCCGAAGTGGGCGTCCGCGACCGCGTACAACCGCGGCCAGGTGCTCTACCGCATCGCCGAGATGATGGAGGCTCGCGTCGACGAGTTCGCGTCGCTCTGCACCGGCCGGGAAGAAGTGGAGCGCGCGATCGACCGCTGGATCTGGTACGCGGGCTTCGCGGACAAGCTCGCGCAGGTGCTCGGCTCGACGAACCCCGTCGCCGGCCCGTACTTCAACTTCACGATCCCGGAGCCGACGGGCGTCGTCGCGATCGTCGCGCCCGACGAGCCGCCACTGCTCGGCCTCGTGTCGCGGATCGCGCCGGCGCTCACCGGCGGCAACGCCGTCGTCGCGCTCGCATCGGAGACGCAGCCCCTGGCCGCGATCGAGCTCGCCGAGGCGATTGCAACGAGCGACGTCCCCGGCGGCGTCGTCAACCTGCTCACGGGCCAGCGGGCCGAGCTCGCGCCCTGGCTCGCCGGGCACATGGACGTGAACGCGATCGACATCACCGGCGCGAACGGCCTGCGCGCAGACCTCGAGCGGGCCGCGGCCGAGAACGTGAAGCGCGTCGTGATCGCCGATCCGGACGCCCAGTCGCTCTGGGAGATCTCGGCGTTTCTCGAGCTGAAGACCGTCTGGCATCCGATCGGGGTATAACGACGCGATGAGTGCCTTCGACGAACTTCGCG
>JANMWV010000591.1:0-7056 GCA_031394165.1 Actinomycetes bacterium | reverse complement strand
AAGCGCCGCTACCGCGCCACGAGCTACGAGGAGCTGATGCAGCGCGCCGCCGAGGCCCGCGCGGAGCTCGCATCGCTCGACGAGGGCGTCGATTCCGCCGTGGCCGCCGCAGCCGCGCTCGACGCGGCGAGCAGCCGGATGCAGGAGCTCTCGCTCGGCCTCCGTGCCGAGCGGGCGGCCTCCGCGCCCGCCTTTGCCGAGGCCGTGGCCACCGAGCTGCACGACGTCGGGATGGGCGAGGGCGAGTTCGCCTGCGAGCTGTGCGAGCGCGACCCCGGCGTCACCGGCGGCGACGAGGCCGTCTTCCTCGTGCGACCGAACGCCGGCCTGCCCTTCGGCCCTGTTGCCGACACCGCGTCGGGGGGAGAGCTGTCGCGCATCGCGCTCGCGATCGCCGCTGTCGCGGGGGGCGACACGCTCGTCTTCGACGAGATCGACGCCGGCATCGGCGGCGAGACGGCGAACGCGGTCGGCCGGGTGCTGAAGCGGCTCTCCGAGCGCGCGCAGGTGATCACGATCACGCACCTGCCGCAGATCGCGGCCCTCGCCGACCGGCATTTCCAGGTCGAGAAGGTTCCCGGCCACCCGACGCACACCCGCATCGCGCAGCTCGGGGAGGCCGAGCGGAAGGCGGAGCTCGAGCGGATGCTCGGTGGCCAGGAGTTCCTCGCGACCGTGCGCTGATGCCGCGCTACGCCGCTGTTCGCACCCTGCTGGCGCCGCTCGACGACGTCTGGGCCTTCCTCGCCGAGCCATACAACCTCGGCGACTGGTGGCCCGGCATCTCCGGCGTCGAGCCGGACCGCCGCCGCCTTGCGCCGGGTGCCCGCTGGAAGGTGGTGGGACCGAACGCGCCGAGCTTCTTCCGCAAGCCGCAGGCGACCGGGACCCTGCTCGTGCTCGAGGTCGTGCCGATGCAGCGGATCGCGTTCCAGCTGACCGGCGACCGCATCGACGCCGAGCTGACGCTGCGCCCGGTCGACGCCTCGAGCACGGAGGCGACGCTCGCCGTCGAGGTTCCCTGGCTGATCGGCGTCCGCCGGTCGTTCCCCCGCCTGGCGCTCGACCGCCTGCACGCGCTGCTGCGCACGGGCGAGCAGGCCTGAGCACGTCCGACCGCATTCACTGCTAGCCTGAAATCCCGTGAGCGCACGGGCCCCCAAGTACGTCTTCGTCACGGGGGGAGTGGTCTCGGCGCTCGGCAAGGGAATCGTCGCCGCATCGCTCGGGCGACTGCTCAAGGCGCGCGGGCTGAGCGTGCAGCTCCAGAAGTTCGACCCCTACCTGAACGTCGATCCGGGGACGATGAGCCCGTTCCAGCACGGCGAGGTCTTCGTCACCGAGGACGGGGCGGAGACCGACCTCGACATCGGCCACTACGAGCGGTTCGTCGACGAGAACTCGTCCAAGAACTCCTCGCACAGCGCCGGCGCCGTCTGGGAGACCGTCCTGCGCAAGGAGCGCAGGGGCGAGTTCCTCGGTGCGACGGTGCAGGTGATCCCGCACATCACAAACGAGATCAAGGCGCGGATCCGCCGGGCGGCCGAGGCGACGCCCACCGACGTCGTCATCTCCGAGATCGGCGGCACCGTCGGCGACATCGAGTCGCTGCCGTTCCTCGAGGCCCTGCGCCAGTTCCGGCGGGAGGTGGGGCCTGAGAATGTGATGTACATCCACGTCACGCTCGTGCCGTTCATCGAGGCCGCCGGCGAGCTGAAGACGAAGCCGACGCAGCACTCGGTGAACGAGCTACGCCGCATCGGTATCCATCCCGACGTGATCGTGTGCCGCTCGCACGAGGAGTTGTCGCGCGAGATCCGCGACAAGATCGCGCTCTTCGCCGACGTCGATCCCGGCGCCGTCGTCGCGTGCCCGGACGTCCGCGACGTCTATCTCGTCCCGGGCGTGCTCCAGGAGGAAGGACTCGACCGGCTCGTCTGCGAGAAGCTCGGGCTCGAGACGCCTCCCGTCGACCTGGCGGAGTGGGGCGACCTGATGCGCCGCATCGACGAGCGGCGCGAGCTGATCGAGATCGCGCTCGTCGGCAAGTACGTGAAGCTCCAGGACGCGTATCTCTCGGTGCACGAGGCGCTGAAGCACGCGGGCCTGCACAACGGCTGCGCGGTGCGCGTGCGCTGGGTCGACGCCGAGGACATGACGTTCGAGGAGACCGCCGACCTGCTCGAGACGGTCGACGGCGTGCTCGTGCCCGGCGGCTTCGGCTCGCGCGGCTGGGAGGGCAAGATCCTTGCGTGCCGCGCCGCCCGTGAGCGCCGCATCCCGTACCTCGGCATCTGCCTCGGCATGCACGTCGCGGTGTCGGAGTTCGCGCGGCACGTCGTCGGGCTCGACGGCGCGAACTCCACCGAGATGGATCCGGAGACGCCGTACCCGGTGATCGACCTGCTGCCGGAGCAGAAGGGCATCGAGGATCTCGGCGGCACGATGCGCCTCGGCGCGCAGGCGGTCGAGCTCGCCGCGGGCACACGCGCGCGCGAACTGTACGGCGACGCCGTCATCTTCGAGCGCCACCGCCACCGCTACGAGGTCAACAATCTCTACCGCGAGCAGCTCACCGCTGCCGGGCTCGTCGTCTGCGGCACGTTCGAGGAGGGCCGGCTCGTGGAGATCGTCGAGCTGCCCGATCATCCGTGGTTCGTCGCGAGCCAGTTCCACCCGGAGTTCAAGTCGCGGCCGACGCGTCCCGCGCCGCTCTTCCTCGGCTTCGTCAGCGCTGCGCTCGCGCGGTCGCGCATGCGCGCCGGCGCAGGCGATGCGGTTCCGGCCGGCTAGAGATGACCGAGCCGAACGAGGTCCTGTCGCTCTTCCTGGAGCTCGCAGCGCTGCCGAGCCCACCCGGCGAGGAGCGCGCCGTCGCCGACGTCGTGCTGCGCTACCTGCGCGAGCTCGGCCTCGAGCCGGACGAGGACGGCGCCGGAGCCGAGATCGACTCGACCGCCGGGAACATCTACGCGCGCCTCGAGCCGACCGCGGAGGGGACGCCGCTCTTCTTCTGCGCGCACCTCGACACGGTGCCGCCGTCCGGGCGGCTCGAGCCGGTCGTCGAGGCCGGGATGGTGCGCAATGCGGGCGGCACGATCCTCGGCGCCGACAACAAGTCGGCGATCGTCGCGATGCTGGAGGCGATGCGCCGGGTGCTCGCGGAGGGACAGCCGCACGCCGGGATCGAGCTCGTCTTCACGCCCAAGGAGGAGACCGGCCTGCACGGCGCGATGGCCTTCGACCACGACCGGCTGCGCGCCGACCTGGGGTATGTCTACGACCAGGCTGCGCCGATCGGCGAGATCATCCTCGGTGCGCCGCACGCGCACTCGATGCAGGTCACGTTCCACGGGCGCGCCGCCCACTCGGGCATGTTCCCGGAAGAGGGCCGCTCGGCGATCCAGGCGGCCGCGAAGGCGATCGCGGACCTCAGGCTGGGCCGCATCGATGAGGAGGCGACCGCGAACGTCGGCACGATCTCGGGCGGAACGGCGGGGAACATCGTCCCCGAGTGGTGCACGTTCCTCGCCGAGGCGCGCTGCCAGGACGAGCGCCGCTTGAACGAGCTCGTGCAGGAGATGCTCGACGTCTTCTCCTTCGCGGCGACGTCGGCCGATTGCGAGGTCGAGACGGAGGTGCGCAAGAGCTACAAGGGCTACCGCTTCAAGCAGGAGCAGGACGTCGTCGCGCTCGCCGCGTCGGCGCTCTCGCGTTGCGGCTACGAGCCGTCCTACGCTCTGTCAGGCGGCGCCGCGGACGCGAACGTGTTCAACGACCGCGGCCGGCGCTGCGTCAACCTCGCCAACGGCATGATCGACATCCACACGCCGGACGAACGCATTGCCGTCGCGGATCTCGACGCGATGGTCGAGGTCACGCTCGCGCTCGTCGAAGGGGCGCGCGCAGCGTGATCGCGGCAGGGACGAGCACGACACCGGCGCGCTGCCCGCGCTCCGCAAGCTAGAGTCCCGCCCGTCTTGCGCATAGGTGTCGCCAGAGAGATCAAGACCGACGAGTACCGGGTCGCGCTGACCCCGGCCGGCGCGCGCGAGCTCGTCCAGAAGGGGCACGAGGTGCTCGTCGAGACGACTGCCGGCGACGGCAGCTCGTTCTTCGACGCCGACTACGAGCGCGCGGGTGCGCAGATCGTGTCGGTGGACGACGTCTGGGGCACCGCGGAGCTGCTGCTGAAGGTGAAGGAGCCGATCGCCGCCGAGTATCCACGGCTGCGCGAGGGGCTCGTGCTGTTCACGTATCTGCACATCGCCGCCGACGAGCCGCTGACCCGCGCGCTCGCCGAGAGCGGGATCGCGGCGGTGGCGTACGAGACGGTGGAGACGGAGGACCGGCGGCTGCCGCTGCTGGCGCCGATGAGCGAGATCGCCGGTCGCCTCGCCTCGCAGGCGGGTGCGTACTTCCTCGAGAAGCCGCTCGGCGGGCGCGGCCTCCTGCTCGGCGGCGTCCCCGGTGTCGCGCCGGGGCGCGTCCTCGTGCTGGGCGGCGGGATCGTCGGCTACAACGCCGCGATCATCGCGATCGGGCTCGGCGCGCAGGTGACGGTGCTCGAGCGCTCGATCGACCGGATGCGCCACCTCGACGAGATCCTGTCCGGCCGCGTGAGCCTCGTCATGTCGTCGACGCTCCAGATCGAGTCGTCGATTGCAGACGCCGACCTGGTCATCGGCGCCGTGCTCGTGCCGGGTGCGCGAGCACCGAAGCTCGTGACGCGCGAGATGCTCGGCGTGATGAAGAAGGGCGCCGTGATCGTCGACGTGGCGATCGACCAGGGCGGCTGCATCGAGACCGCGCACGCGACGACGCACAGCGATCCCGTGTACGACGTCGACGGCGTGACGCACTACTGCGTCGCGAACATGCCGGGCGGGGTGCCGATCACCTCCACGAAGGCGCTGACGAACGCGACACTCCCGTACGTTGAGGCGATCGCCGACAACGGGCTCGTGCGCGCAGTCTCCGCCGACCCGGCGCTCGCACGCGGTGTCAACGTGCTCGACGGCAAGATCACCTACGCGGCGGTGGCCGAATCGCACGGCCTCGAATACACGCCGCTTGCCGACGTCCTCCCGCTCATCCCAGCGTAGGCACGAGCCGCAACAACCCGATGCGCGCGAGCGCCGCCGGCAGCTGCCGGGTCGGGCGCATCTCCGCGGTGTGCTGCCACGTGCCGACGAACTGCGTCACCGGCGCCTGCGGGTTGAGCCGCTTGATCGCGCGATAGAGCAGGCCCGACTCATGCCGCTGGTCGACGACGATCCGGTCTCGCTTCGACCACCAGATCTGGAGCGGCAGGTGGGAGAACGCAAGCTCGCGGGAGTAGAAGAGCGGACTGCGGTCGGCCCACGCCTCGTGGTTGACGCGCGGAATGCTGCCGAACTCGAGTCGCGCAAGCTCCTGGAGCGCCCGGCCGTCTCGCAGCCGCGGAAATGCCGCATAGCGGCTCGCCATGTTGGTCGGGGCGTCGAACGAGACGGCGCCGGCGAGCAGGTGCGGGTGCTCGGCGGCGAGCAAGAGCGTTTCCTGGCCGCCCATGCTGCCGCCGACGGCGTAGATGCGTCGCCGGTCGATGCGGAGCCACGGCAGCGTCTCGTGCAGGATCCGCGGCATGCGGGCGAGGTCGCGGATCTCACCGGGGCTTCCCCAGGAGTAGAGCTCGAGCTTCGCGCCCTGGCCCTCCGGGTTGACGACCGCGAAGCCGCCGAGCGCGGGCAGGTTGCCCCAGCGGCGCGCGTTCGCCCCAGGCTCGACGCCGCTGCCGTGGGGTGAGATGACGAGCGGAATCGGCGGGTTGTGCCCGGGTCCGTACCAGCGGGGCAGCACGACGATCGCCGTCCGCGGTGCGCCGTCGTGCGCGCGGTACGCCACGACCCAACGGCGCACGAGCGGGGTCCGGCCCGAGAGAGCCGCCCAGTTCGCGACGCGCCAGGCGGCGAGGTGCGTGGCCGTGTGGCCGGCGGCAGTTACCGCGGGCGCTCCCGCCGCGATGACGAGCACGGCCAGGACGACGGCGAGACCACGGTGCGACATCGTCCCAGGATGCCCCGGGCTGCGTGAACGCCGGCTGAACGCGCGCCGCGCTAGGCGGGCGGCACGTTGTCGGGCTTCTTGGCCGGCGAGAGCTTGACCACGAGCCACGTCACGCCTGCGGCCGCCGCGACGATCACGGCGATGTAGACGACGAATCCGATCAAGCCGAGGGCCGATTGCATCGCAGACCTAGAATAGCCGCATGCCGAGAGCCTGCGTGATCGTCCTGGATGCCGTCGGAGCCGGCGCGCTGCCGGATGCCGGAGAGTACGGCGACGAGGGCTCGAACACCCTCGGCAACGTCGCGGCGGCCGTGGGCGGGCTCGACCTGCCGAACCTCGAAGCGCTCGGCCTCGGCAACGTCGAGCCGCTCAAAGGGTGCCCGCCGCAGCCGGGCGCTCCCGCCGTCGCGGGCAGGCTCCTCGAGCGCTCGAAGGGCAAGGACACGACCACCGGGCACTGGGAGTTGATGGGCGTCGTCACGGCGACCGCGTTTCCGACGTATCCGCACGGCTTCCCGCACGACGTGATCGATCCGTTCATGCACCGCACCGGCCGCGGCGTGATCGGCAACCGGCCGGCCTCGGGGACGGAGATCATCCAGGAGCTCGGCGAAGAGCACCAGAAGACCGGCAAGTGGATCGTCTACACCTCCGCCGACTCGGTCTTCCAGATCGCCGCGCACGAGGAGACCGTGCCGCTCGACGACCTCTACGAGGCCTGCGGGATCGCGCGCGGGCTCCTCACCGGCAAGCACGCAGTCGGACGCGTGATCGCGCGGCCGTTCACCGGTGCACCGGGAAGCTACGAGCGGACGCCCAACCGTCACGACTACTCGCTCGAGCCGCGCCGGCCGAACTACCTGAGCCTCGTGCGCGACGCCGGCGTCGCCGGGGACGGCGGGGGGCACGTCGGCGCCAAATTAGCCGGCAGGCACATCGACGCGGCGCCACCCACCGGGGGGCACGGGGGCGGCCGACCAAAGACCCAGGAGCAGCAGCAAGCTCG
>JANMWV010000545.1:0-19321 GCA_031394165.1 Actinomycetes bacterium | reverse complement strand
CGCCACGAAGCACCCGCCGGCCGCACGCACGTGAGCTTCGATCAGGGAAGATCCGCGGCGAGCTACGCGTCGTGACACGAGACGGGCATCGACGAACGGGGAGAGTGAGATGAAGCGTCAGTCCACGAAGGCATTGCTGGCTACGGCGGTGATCGCGTTCGTCTTGGTCGCCCTGACGAGCGTCGTGGCCGGCGCCTCGGCGTCGGTCAAACAAGACGGAGACAACCGGGGGAACTCCGAGGAGAAGCAGGCTCTGCACCACGACGTCTCGCCGCCGCTGCGCGATCTCGCGCCGGCGTCGCCCGGGACCGGGACGCGGGAGAAGCCGGAGCCGATCGCGCCGACGCCGGTGCCGGCTCAGAGCCGCGTCCCCGACCCGGTCGTCCAGAGCAGCGTGCCTTCGGTGGCCGCGCCCGCCACCTCCGCCAACTTCGAGGGGATCGGCAACGGGTTGACCGGGTTCACGGTCAACTCCGCGCCCCCGGACTCGAACGGCGCCGCGGGCCCGAACCACTTCGTCGAGATCGTCAACTCCGCCTTCGCGGTCTTCAACAAGACCGGAGGGGTGGTCTACGGCCCCGTGCAGACGAACACGATCTGGAGTGGCTTCGGCGGCGGCTGTCAGGCGAACAACGACGGCGACGCGACAGTCGCGTACGACCGGCTCGCGAACCGTTGGGTGATCAGCCAGTTCTCCGTCACCACGACGCCGTACCTCCAGTGCGTCGCCGTCTCGACGACCGGAGACCCGACCGGCGCGTACTACCGCTACTCGTTCCAGTACGCGAACTTCCCCGACTACCCGAAGCTGGGCGTCTGGCCCGACGCGTACTACACGACCTTCAATCTCTTCAACCCCGCCGGCACCCAGTTCCTCGGACCGGAGATCTGCGCCTTCGATCGCACGAAGATGCTCGCCGGCCAGGCGGCGACCCAGCAGTGCTTCACCCAGAGCCCGACCTACGGCGGCCTGCTGCCGTCGGACATGGACGGCTCGACGGTCCCGCCGACGGGTGCGCCGAACTACGTCCTCAGCTTCGGCACCAACAGCCTGCTGCTGTGGAAGTTCCACGTCGACTGGGCGACGCCCGGAAGCTCCACGTTCACGGGCCCGACCACGATCCCGGTGGCCGCGTTCTCGCCCGCCTGTAGCGGCGGCGGCACCTGCATCCCGCAGTCGGGAACCTCGCAGCGGCTCGACTCGCTCGCCGACCGGCTGATGTACCGGCTCGCGTACCGCAACTTCGGCGACCACGAGTCGCTCGTGATCAACCACAGCGTCACCGCCGGCAGCTCCGTCGGCGTGCGCTGGTACGAGCTGCGAAGCCCGAGCACGACGCCGACCGTCTACCAGCAGGGCACCTACGCCCCGGACTCGAGCTACCGCTGGATGGGGAGCGCCGCGATGGATCGCAACGGCGACATCGGGCTCGGCTTCAGCATCTCGAGCTCGAGCCTGCACCCCGGGATCCACTACACCGGCCGCCTCGCCGGCGATCCCCTCGGCCAGATGACACAGGGCGAGGGCACGGTGATCGACGGTGCCGGCTCGCAGACGGGCAGCGGCCTCAGCCGCTGGGGTGACTACACGAGCATCAGCATCGACCCGAGCGACGACTGCACGTTCTGGTACACGAACGAGTACATCGCGACCAACGGCGCATTCAACTGGCACACGCGCGTCGGTTCGTTCAAGTTCCCGAGTTGTGTGCCGACCGGGGCGTCGGACTTCTCGATCAGCGCGACCCCCGCCAGCCTGAGCCTCGCGCAGGGCGGCAGCGGCACCTCGACGATCAACACCGCGATCACGAGCGGCTCCGCCCAGACGGTGAGCCTGAGCGCGAGCGGCCAGCCGGCCGGCACCACGGTCAGCTTCAGCCCGGCCTCGGTCACCTCCGGCGGCTCCTCGACGATGACCGTCGCCGTCGGCGCAAGCACGCTGGCGGGCAGCTACACGATCACCGTCACGGGCACGGGCACGACCACGCACAGCACCACCGTCAGCCTGACCGTCACCGCTGCGACGGTCTCCGACTTCTCGATCAGCGCGACCCCGGGCAGCCTCAGCATCGCCCAGGGCGGCAGCGGCACCTCGGCGATCGGCACTGTCATCACGAGCGGATCCGCCCAAGCCGTCAGCCTGAGCGCGAGCGGCCAGCCGGCCGGTACTACGGTCAGCTTCAGCCCGGCCTCGGTCACCTCGGGCGGCTCCTCGACGATGACCGTCGCCGTCGGCGCAAGCACCGTGCCCGGCAGCTACACGATCACCGTCACGGGCACGGGCACGGGCACGACCACGCACAGCACGACCGTCAGCCTGACCGTCACCGCTGCGACGGTTTCCGACTTCTCGATCAGCGCGACCCCGGGCAGCCTCAGCATCGCCCAGGGCGGTAGCGGCACCTCGGCGATCGGCACGACGATCACGAGCGGCGCCGCACAAACGGTGAGCCTGAGCGCGAGCGGCCAGCCGGCCGGCACCACGGTCAGCTTCAGCCCGGCCTCGGTCACCTCCGGCGGCTCCTCGACGATGACCGTCACCGTCGGCGCAAGCACGACACCCGGCAGCTACACGATCACCGTCACGGGCACGGGCACGACCACGCACACGACCACCGTCAGCCTGACCGTCACCGCACCTCCGGGCGGCGTCGTCAACGGCGGCTTCGAGACGGGGAGCCTGAGCGGCTGGAGCGCAAGCGGCGCGGCCGTGCCGGCGATCAACACGCCGGGCCGGACCGGCAGCTACTCGGCGCGTCTCGGCTCGGCCAGCGCCTTCAGCGGCAGCAGCACGCTGACCCAGAACGTGGCCGTCCCGACCGGATCGTCCACCCTGACCTTCTGGTATCAGCCGCACTGCACCGACACGATCACCTACGACCAGATCCAGATGCAGATCCGCAACACGGCCGGCACCACCCTCGCCACCGTGCTCAACGTCTGCTCGAACAGCGGCGCCTGGACACAGGTGAGCTTCAACACCACCCCCTACGCCGGGACGACCGTCGTCCTCTGGTTCAACGTCTACGACGACGGCTACCCGACCGACCCGACCTACACCCTGCTCGACGACGTCGCGCTCAACCCCTCGGTGCCGGTGACGAATGTCGTCCTGAATCCGAGCTTCGAGACGGGCAGCTTGAGCTCCTGGAGCGCAAGCGGCACCGTCGCACCGGCGATCAACACGCCGGGCCGGACCGGCAGCTACTCGGCGCGTCTCGGCTCGACCAGCGCCTTCAGCGGCAGCAGCACGCTGACCCAGAACGTGTCCGTCCCGAGCGGATCGTCCACCCTGACCTTCTGGTATCAGCCGCACTGCACGGACACGATCACCTACGACCAGATCCAGATGCAGATCCGGAACACGGCCGGCACCACCCTCGCCACAGTGCTCAACGTCTGCTCGAACAGCGGCGCCTGGACACAGGTCACCTTCAACACCACCGCCTACGCCGGGACGACCGTCGTCCTCTGGTTCAACGTTCACGACGACGGCTACCCGACCGACCCGACCTACACCCTGCTCGACGACGTCGCGCTCAACTAGGTCACGACAAGCGATGCGGTGCGGCCGCGCGCAACCCGCGCGGCTGCACCGACACGTCCCGAGTAGCGCCTTGTGGTGAGAACGGCGACCCGCGACGCTTGCGCCGTGGACGACCCGATCATCTACCGGGAAGAGGTCGTAGCTCTACTATTCGCGGTGAACGACATCTCGAAGTCGCTCGTGGTGATCGAGCAGCTCCTGAAGGAGGACGACGGTGGAGAACCGGAAGAAGAAGAAGACGACGCCTGAGCGGGAGGCCGAGATCGAGCGCGCGCGTGTGAACTCGGAGCGGCTGCTGGCGCTTGCCGAGAAAGGACAGGCCGAGATCGATCGCCGCAAGCAGAGCGGCCAATAGGTAGAACGCCAAGGCGGCGGGGTGCCGGAGCGGCGCTGCGCCGGACTCGCACCGCAGCTGCGATGTTGTGTCTGCAGCTTCCGCGGGTCGAGATCGTCTTTGACACCGCCCTCGAGCGGCGAGAAGCGGTAGAAAGACCTCGCGCGGCGGGGTGCCGGAGCGGTCGAACGGGGCGGTCTTGAAAACCGCTGACGGGGCAACTCGTTCGTGGGTTCGAATCCCACCCCCGCCGCCACTCACTCATCGGGTCAGTTCCCGTGCGACGCGTGGACGAGCGTGGCGGCGGCGGCTCCGGCGTCGATGTCGACGTCGCGCAACGCCCCCGCGATCCGCACGGAGAGTCCGAGCGGATCGGACCGCCGCTGCTCGACCGCGACATCGACACCCGGGACGAGCCCGAGCTCGAACAGCCGCAGCGTCAACGCGCCGTCGCGCTCGACGATCCTGGCGACCGTCGCGCGCGCCCCCTCCGGGAGCGCCAGGAGGGTGCACAGCTCGTCCCCCTCCGCGCGTGCGCGGCGCGGGTCGCCCGGCCAGCCGTGCGGACAGCGCTCGGGGCTGCCGAGCTTGTCGTGCAGCCGCTCGATCGCGTCGTCGTCGAACGCACGCTCGAGCATGCGCGCCCGCTCGAAGCACTCGCCCGACGGATAGCCGAGGTAGTCGACGGCGAAGCGCTCGAGGAGCCGGTGGCGACGGACGATCCGGTCGGCGGCGTCACGCCCTCGCGGGGTGAGCACGACCTGCTTCTGCGCACCGCGCGTCACGAGCCCTCTCGCCTGGAGTCGCGCGAGCGCCTCCCCTGCCGACGGTCGCGACACGCCGAGCAGCAGCGACACGTGGGCAGCGAGCGTCGGCGCATCCGCGGCGACCGCGCCGCACTCGACGCTCGTCGAGGCGAGCGCATCGATCGCAAGCAGGTAGTCGTTGACGTCGTGCGCGCGCGTCGACCGTCGCGCGACCGGAGGATGGACCGGCCGCCGCCGATGCTGCCCCGACCGCGTCGACGGCCGGTCGTGGCGGCCCAGCCTCGCAGCCGCCTCGGCCGCGAGGCGCCGTACGTCGGCCTCGGCGGCTGCCTCGACGTCGACGCCCAGCTCCGCGAGGTTCAGCCCCGGCTCTACGCCCACACCTTGGGCTTCGAGCAGGCGCGCGCGGCACGCAGACGCACAGCCGTCGAGCGCGACGACGCGCCGGCCACGCCGCGCCGCCGCCACGGCCTGCGCTGCGTCACTCGTCGCTTCCGCGACCCCGAGACGGTCGAGTGCCGCCGCGACCTCCGCCGCCAGCTGCGTGGTAGCCGTGCCACCCCGGCAGGGGAGCACGAGCGGCAATTCGGTAGAAGTCACCGTCGAAATAAGGTGCGCCTTCTGATAGGTGTAAGGGTGACCTTACATCATTAGACCGGAGTGGACAAATCTCCGCGGCGGCAGTCATCACCATTCGCGAGACATTCGAGGCCAGCCTGCTCCTCGGCCTCGTCTTCGCGGTGCTCGATCGCGATCGCGACTCCCACCTCCGTCGCGCGATCTGGATCGGGCTCGGCGCCGCGACGGCGGCGAGCGTCTCCCTGGGCATCGCCCTTTTCGTGACCGTCGGCGACCTGCACGGACGCAGCCGCGAGCTGGTCGAGGGCCTGATCATGTGGACGGCCGCCGGGGTGCTTACGTACGTGCTCTGGTGGATGGGGAAACGGAGCCGCGAGTCGTCCGGCGCGTTGCGGACCGAAGCGCGCGCCGCCATCGGCGCGGGCTCCGCGCTGGCGCTGCTCGGTCTCGTCTTCCTCACTGTCTTCCGCGAGGGCGCCGAGACGGTGCTCTACCTCGGCGCGGCCTCTGCAACCACGCCGATCGGCGAGATCGGCAAGGGAGCCGCGACGGGACTGCTTGCAGGCACCGTGGGCGGCTACGCCGTCTACCGCGGTGGCACGCGTATCCTCGACCCGCGCCTGTTCTTCCGCGCGACGACGCTCGTCCTGCTCGTGTTCGCGGCGGGGCTCGTCGGCCGCGCGACGCTCCTGCTCCAGGCGACGAACGTCTTCCCGGGAACGATCCGGGTCTGGGACACGAGCGGGGCCGTGTCGGACGGCTCGCCCGCCGGCGCAGCGCTCTCCGCGCTCGTCGGCTACACCGCGCGCCCGTCGCTCCTGCAGCTGATCTTCATGCTCGGCTACCTCGCGCTCGTCCTCACACTGTACGCACGCCCGACCGGCACCGGCTTTCGGCCGATCGGAATCGACTACGCGCACCCGCTCTACCGGATCCTCCGCGCACGAGCGCTGCAGCGCAGTGTCCGTCTCGCGATGGCGGTACTGCTCGCGCTGCTGCTCGTCGTCGGCCTGCTGCGCCTCCCCGTCGGCCCGTTCGACAACCGCGGCCCCTTGCGACTCGGCCGGTTTGCCGCCACAGAGGACGAGAACAACCTGTTCGAATTCGCGCTCTGGGTCGTCTGGCTGCCGCTGCTCAGCATCGCGACACTGCTGCTCGCGCGCGTGTGGTGCGGCAACCTCTGCCCGCTTCGCCTCGTCACCGAGGGCACGCGCCGGCTCGCCGACCGGCTCCGGCTCGGCCGCGGCACCACAACCACCCACGCCGTCCGGATGGGCTGGCTGCTCCCCTCCGCGTTCATCCTCGTCACGTTCGCCGTCAAGGGACTGCCGGTCCAGCAGCAGGCGCGCGCCGGCGCCTGGTTCTTCGTCAGCATCATCGGCGCCGCGGGCGTCGTCGGCTTCTGCTTCCGCGAAGGAACCTGGTGCCGCTACCTCTGCCCGATCGGCGGCTGGCTTGCGCGCATCGCCCGCCTCAGCCCGATCGCTCTGCGCCCCGACACCGCCACCTGCGTGACGTGCCGCGACAAGCCGTGTCTCACCGGCACAGCCGCCGCCGGCCGCTGCCCCGTCGCGCTCAACCCCTCCCGGCTCGAGACGAACCAGAACTGCCTCGCCTGCTGGAGCTGCGTCGTCAACTGCCCGCTGCAGAAGGCCGCGCTGAAGGTCGGCGTGCGCGCGCCGGGTGCGGAGCTGCTGGAGCCGCGCTCACCGAACCTCTGGGAGTCGCTCTTCGTCGCCAGCCTGCTCGGCATGTACGCCGCCGTCGGACACCGCTCGCCGGCACTCGCGCAGATCGCGTGGCCGTACCGCTTCTTCGGGCTGATCGCCGCCGCCACGCTCGTCTACCTCCTTGCCTGCGCGCTGGCGGCGCCGATCGCAGGCGTTGGCTACCGCCGTGCGCTTTCCACCTTCGGCTATGCGCTGCTGCCGCTCGAGTTCGGGACCGCACTGATCGCGTTCGGCGATGACGCACTCGAATTCCTCCATGTCGTCCAGCCTGCGGCGGCACTCCTGCTCACTGTCGGCTTCGTCTGGAGCATCGTCCTCATCGTCTCGATCCTCCGCAACCAGAGCCGCACGCCGCTGCGTGCGGTTGCCGCCGCCGTCCCGCTCGGGCTCGTCCTCGTCAGCGTGCTCTTCATCTGGCTCCACTGGTATGCCGGCGGCGTCGTCGTCGACATCACGTAGAGGGCCGCCGCGCGGACGCCGTGGCTTCTACGTCGCGCCGACGTGAGAACCGCGGCCGAGCTCGGTGAGCCGTAGGCGATACCGCTCGACGTTCGCGAGCTTGATCCCCTCGTAGCCGCGGACCAGATCGATTGCACCGGCCACGGCGACGGCGTGCTCGTAGTTCTCGGCGTCGAGTGTCGAGGTAAGGCTGGAAACCACCGTCGCGTACTCGCGCGCGAGCTCTCGCTCGACGCGCCGCATACGGGCGTAGCCGAACGGATCGAACGGCGTGCCGCGAAGAAATCTCAGGCGCGCCATCAGGGCCAGGAGCGGTCGCCACGCCGGCCCGAGCGAGATCTTCTTCCGGAGCCCCAGCGCGCGCAGGAGCGGCGGGTGGAGCTGGTACCGGAAGCGTCGTGCACCGGGGAACTCGTCGCGCAGCGACGCCGCGAACGCGGGCGCCGTGAGCAATCTCGCCACCTCGTACTCGTCCTTGTACGCGAGCACCTTGTCCAGGCCGGCGGCGACCGCGCAGCTGAAGTCGGTCTGTTCGGTGACACGCCGCTCTGCGTGCCAGGCCTCTTCCACCGCAGCGAGGTAGCTGCGCGCGAGGCGTTCTCCCCCGTACTCCACGAGATGGTGCGCCCGGACGGCCGCCGCGTCGCGCGTCGGTCCGGCGAGCGGACTGCCGGGCAGAGGATGCACGGGCAGGGGCGCGCGCGTCATCCTCGTCGTCGCGGCGGCGAACGCCGCCGGGTCGGCGACCGCGATGCGGCCCCAACGGAATGCGGCGACGTTGGCGGCGACGCCGACGCCGTTCAGCTCGATCGATGCTTCGATCGACGCCGCCGAGATCGGCAGAGCGCCGGCCTGGAACGCAGCGCCGACGAGGAGGAAGTGCGACGGCGTCGTGTGTCCGAAGAGTGCGTCCGCAGCCGCCAGCGTGTCGAGATCGAACAGGTCGCGGACAGACGGCTGGATCCGCTCCAGGAGCTGCGCCAGGGGCGGAAACGAGACGTCGTCGGACCCCTCGACCATCGCGCCGGTCGGCACCTCGCTCGTCGAGACGAACGCGGCGGTCCGGGCCGGGTCTGCGTAGGCGAGCGTGCGCGACTCGCTCCCGGTCAGGATGTCGAGCGCCAGGTAGCAGTCGGACTGGCCGACGCCGACCCTGTTCGACGGCTCGATCTCCGCCCGCGCGAGACGCAGGTGCGCGACCACCGGGCCCGCCTTCTGCGACATTCCGGTCTGGTCGAGCGTGCGGACCTGCAGCCCGTCGAGGAGCGCCGCCGTGGCGAGCACCTGGTTCACGGTGACGACACCGGTCCCGCCGATGCCGACGAGGAAGACGTTGACCGTCGAGGCAAACGACGCGACCGGCGGATCGGGCGCCGCCGGCGCATCGGGGAGACGCGTCGCTGCCGTCGTCTGCTGCCGTGGGTCGATGTCCACCGCGACGAAGGACGGGCAGTCGCCCTCGAGGCAGCTGTAGTCGGTGTTGCACGACGTCTGGTCGATGCGCGTCTTGCGCCCGAACTCGGTGTCCACCGGCTGCACCGACAGACAGTTGCTCTTGCGTCCGCAGTCGCCGCAGCCTTCGCAAACGTCTTCGTTGATCATGACCCGCATCGTTCGCACCGGCAGCTTCCCGCGCTTGCGGAGTCGGCGGGCCTCGGCCGCGCACCGCTGGTCGTAGATGAGCGCGGTGACACCCGGCACGTCGCGCAACAGAAGCTGCGCCTCGTCGAGACGCGTGCGATCCCAGACCTCGGCGTTGCCCGCCAAGGACGCGGCGCTGCCCCGGTACCGCTTTGGCTCGTCGGTGCACACGATCGTGCGCCGGATGCCCTCGGCTTCGAGCTTCCGCGTCAACGCGGGGACGGAGAGCACACCGACGGCGTCCTGTCCACCGGTCATGGCGACGGCGGAGTTGTAGAGGAGCTTGAACGTGACGTTCACCCCGGCGGCGACGCACGCCTGCACCGCGAGCTGGCCGGAGTGGAAGAAGGTTCCGTCGCCGATGTTCTGGAAGAGATGCCCGCCTTCGTAGCTGAACGCCTGTCCGATCCACTGCGCGCCCTCGCCGCCCATGTGCGTGATTCCGGTGACCTCGCTCGCCGGGCGGTCGATCATCGCGACCAGGCCGTGACAGCCGATGCCGCCTCCGGCGAGCGAGCCGTCGGGAACGACGGTCGAGCGATTGTGCGGGCAGCCGCTGCAGAAGTAGGCGCTCCGAAGAGCCGGCAAGGGAGGAAGCGCGATCGGCGCCGGGGACGGCGCTGCGCGAACCTCGATGCGCGGTGCGAGCACCCGGCGGAGCGCCTCGGCGATGCGCGCCGCGGTGAGCTCGCCGTCGGCCGGCACGAGCAGCTTCCCGTCCGCGTCTCGCTTGCCGAGGACGGCCGGAGGATCGGCGGTGCCGTAGAGGACGTTCCGCACCCGCGGCTCGACGAACCCCTCCTTCTCCTCCAGCACGAGCACGGTCTCGAGCCCTCGCGCGAACGCGCGGATGCTCTCCGGCTCGAGGGGATGCAGCATCCCGATCCGCATCACCCGCAGCCCGCGACGGGCAGCGGTCGCGCTGTCGATCCCGAGGTCGAGCAGCGCCTGGACGGTGTCGTCGTACGTCTTGCCGGGGGCGACGATGCCGAGCCAGGCATCTGACGTGTCGATCTCGACTGCGTTGAGGGCGTTCGCGCGGGCGAAGGCGTGCACCATCTGCCACCGCGGCCCCACCAGCTCCCGCTCGGCGACGACGGCCGCCGGCGGACCGGGCTTCGTCTCCTGGTGGTACGTCCAGATCGCGCCGTTCCACTCGATCTCGGGAACGGTGATCGCGAGCGCGCCGAAGTCCCTGCCGATGCTCCAGGCGCCGTCCGCGACGTCCGTGACGATCTTCAACGCGATCCAGCACCCCGACGCGCGCGAGAGCGCGACCCCGAGCAGCCCGAACGCGACGATCTCCTCGCTGTTCCGCGGCGCGAGCACGGGCAGGCCGTACGCCGCCAGCGCCGACTCGCTCGCAGACGGAACCGTCGACGACTTGGGCGCGGGGTCGTCGCCCGCGAGCACGAGCACGCCGCCGCCGGGGTGGGCGCCGTGGAGGTTGCCGCTCCGGAACGCGTCGCCGGCCCGGTCGACCCCCGGCGCCTTCCCGTACCAGACCCCGACGGTGCCGCTGTACGGCGAGGTCCGTCCGGGGAGCGGCAGCTGCGACCCCCAGACCGCGGTCGCGGCCAGCTCCTCGTTCACCGCCGGGACGAGCGCGAAATCCGGCCGGTCGCGGAGCTCTGGGATGGACGCCAGGGCGAGATCGAGGCCGCCGAGGGGGCTGCCGGGGTAGCCGGAGACGAACCGCGCGGTGTGCAGTCCGCGTGCGAGGTCGCGCTCGTGCTGCTCGACGAGGAGCCGCCCCACCGCCCCGACGCCGCCGAGCAGGACGCGCGCGCTCGTCGGTCTGAAGCGGTCGGCAAGGTCGTACTTCGGGTTGGCGACGCCGACGGCGGTCACGACTCCAAGTATGACCAGCGTCGCAGCGGTGCGCGGCGAACGAGCCTCAGGTCGCGCTCCGTCGCCCGCACGAGCGGATCGATCGGGATCAGCCACGAGGCATCGAGCTCGCGGACTCCGCGGCAGCCCATCAGCACCATCGTCCGCTGGAGCTCGCTCCGGAGGATCTCGAGCACTGCAGTCACGCCGTCCGTACCTCAGCCGCCGGTTTCGGCGCGGCGCAGCATCTCCTGCATGTGGCCCCTGTTGTTGCCCCACGGGTAGAGCTGCGCGTCACTCTCGATGGTCGAAGACCCGCCGCGTCTTCCGTTCGCTGCGAGGCAGTTCGCCGTGCGGGACCAGCTCGACTTCCGGTCGCACGGACAGCCCCTCGCGCAACTGGTGGACGAGAGCCTCCTGCAGGCCGGGCCGGTCATCGGCTTCGACGCGCACGACCATCACGTCGCCGCGCTCGGGCTCGCGGTGGATGTGAAGCTGATACTCCGGCCCGACTCCCTCGACGCGGAAGAGGATGGTCTCGACCTGCGCCGGAAACACGGCGACGCCCTTGACCTTGACCATGTCGTCCGTTCGCCCCGTCAGCTGCGCGAGCCGCGGATACGGACTGCCGCAGCTGCACGGCTCGGTGTAGAGCCGCGAGACGTCGCGCGTGCGGTAGCGGATGAGCGGCATCCCCTCCTTGCGGAGGGTCGTCACCACGATCTCGCCCTGCTCGCCCGGTGCCACGGGCTCGGTCGTCTCGGGATCGACGATTTCGACGACGAAGTAGTCGGACCAGTAGTGGATCCCGTTGTGCGCGGGGCACTCGATCCCGACTCCCGGCCCGTAGAGCTCGGTGAGCCCGTAGATGTCGAAGGTCTCGATGCCGAGGAGCGACTCGATCCGCTCCCGCATCTTCGGGCCCCAACGCTCCGACCCGAAGATGCCGACGCGGGTGGCGAGCGAGCCCGCGAGACCGCGTGCCTCAATGGTCTCCGCGAGCAGCAGCGCGAATGACGACGTGGCGCAGAGGACGGTCGACTGCAGGTCGATCATCAACTCGAGCTGGAGGTCCACGTTGCCGGGCCCGGTCGGGACGACCATCGCGCCGAGCCGCTCGGCGCCGGCCTGGAACCCCGCCCCCGCCGTCCAGAGGCCGTAGCCGACCATCACCTGCACGCGGTCGGCCGGCGTCACGCCGGCGGTGGCGAAGCAGCGCGCGAACTGCGTCGCCCAGTCGTCGACGTCGCGAGCGGTGTACGCGCACACCGTCCGCTTCCCGGTCGTGCCGGACGACGCGTGGATGCGCACGAGCTCCGACTCCGGCACCGCGGCCCAGCCCAGGGGATAGCTCCCCCTGAGGTCCTCCTTCGTGCTGAAGGGGAGCCGCGACAGGTCGGCGATGCCCTGGACCGAGCGCGGATCGACGCCCGCGAGCTCGAAGCGCTCGCGCCACCAGCGGGAGCCCGCCGTTGCGTGCTCGACCGTCCAGCGGATCGCCGCGTCGACGTTCACGTCGGCCGCTGTCGCCATCGTCAGCTCCCGGAGAACTGCGGCGGCCGCTTCTCGCGGAACGCCTCGAAGCCCTCACGGAGGTCGTCGCTGCCGAGCAGCTCGAACACGGCGTCCCCTTCGCGCAGGAGCCCGGACGGCAGCTCGCGGCCCCAGCTCTCGTAGACGAGGCGCTTGATGAGACCGATCGCGCGCGTGGGGCCGGCCGCGAGCTGCTCCGCGATCGCGCGCGCACGCGCGACGACGGCGTCGTCGGGGACGACCTCGTTGACGAGCCCGTACTCGAGCGCCTGCGCGGCCGGCAGCTTCGCGCCCGTCGCCATCATCCAGAACGCGCGCGCCGTACCGACGAGACGCGTCAGCCGCTGCGTTCCGCCTGCGCCGGGCAGCAGACCCAGCGACGCCTCGGGCAGCCCGAACACCGCCCCCTCGCCCATCACGCGCACGTCGCAGGCGAGCGCGAGCTCCGCGCCGCCGCCGAGCGCGAACTTCTCGATCGCGACGACGACCGGTTTCTCGAGCCGCTCCAGCGCGTCCTCGATCTCGATCTGGCGGCGCATCTTGCGGTAGGTCGAACGCGTGTGGTCACTCATCACGCCGATGTCGGCGCCCGCGCACCAGCGCCCGCCCGCGCCCATGAACAGGATCGCGCGCGCGCTCGGATCCTCGGCGAGCTGGTCGAGCACGTCGAGCAGCTCGTCGATCAACTCGGGATTGACGGCGTTCACCGGCGGGCGGTTGAGCGTGATCGTGACGACGCCCGTCTCCGCGCGCTCGACGGTAAGCGTCGTGGTGCTCTCGGTGTTCATCGGGCTCGACCCTCTCTCTTGATCGTTTCGCCGAATGTACGCCGCGCTTGGGGCGGCGACAACTCTGTTACCACGCGAGCACGACTCGTCCCCTCGCGGTCCCCGCCTCCAGCCGCGCAATTGCGTCATCGAGCTCGGAGGGCCCGACGACGTCCGTTGCGACGACGAGCCGTCCCTCAGCGACGTCGTCGAGCAGGCGCGCAGTGACGTCGGGCGGGACACGCCGTCTCCGCATGTTCAGCGGCAGGAGCGACACGTCACCGTGCAGTAGCGCCGGCAGTTCGAAGCAGACCCGCTCGCCGGCGGTGTAGCCGACGAGCACGGCGCGTCCGCCGGACCTGACCGACCGGAGCCGCCGCGGGAGCAGCGGGCCGCCGACGGTGTCGATCAGCACATCGACCGGCTCGTCCGGGTCCTCGTCGTCGCGAAGTGCTTCCGCGCCGGTCGGCACTCGCTGCGGTGCGCGCGTCCAGGCGACGACGCGGCGCGCACCGTCGCGACTCGCGAGCTGGAGCACGAGCGACGCGACGGCGCCCGTCGCGCCGGTGACGCCGAGGCTCTCGTCGGGGCCGAGAGCGCCAACGTCGAACGTCGCCGCCCAGGCGGTGTTGACGGTGGAGCCGCAGGCGGCGGCGAGCGCCGGCGGCATTCCGTCGGGCACGGGCGTGACGGCCGCCGCCGGCGCGACGACGTACTCGGCCCACGTGCCGGGCCGCACCGCGCCGAGCCCGCCCCCGAAGACGCGCACGCGGGCGTCAACGGTGAGCTCGACCCCCGCCCCGAGGGCAGCGACGCGCCCCGCACCCTCGAGCCCGGGCACGAAGGGGAGCAGCTGGCCCGCGGGCAGCGTGCCGGCCGCGACGCCGAGGTCGTGGTGGCCGATCACGGTCGCCTCGAGCCGGACGAGCACCTCGCCCGCGCCGGGCGCCGGCAGCGGGACGCGGTCGAGCCGCGGCGTTTCGCCGAGCGCGTGCACGCGTAGCGCGGCCATCGTCTCCGGCAACCGCACGTCAGTACGACCGAGGCAGGCCGAGGTCGTGTTGGGCGAGGTAGTTCAGCGTCATCTCGTCCGACACCGGGCTGATGCGGTACAGGCGCAGGTTCCGCCAGTGCCGCTCGATCCCGGAGTCGACGACGTAGCCCGCGCCGCCGTAGACCTGGATCGCCCAGTCGGCCGCGTCGAGCGCCGCATGCGCGGCGGCGTACTTCGCCATCGCCGCGGCGATGCCGCAGTCGCGCCCGTTGTCGTACAACCAGGCCGCCTCGTAGACCTTCAGGCGCGCCGTCTCCAGATGGACGCGCGCCCTCGCGAGCGGGAACTGCAGCGCCTGATACGACCCGATCGGCTGTCCCCACGGGCTGCGCTCGAGCGCGTACTCGACCGCCTTCCGCACGACGAGGTTGCCGGTGCCGACGGCCGCGGCGGCGAGAATGATGCGCTCCGGGTTGAGGACGTCGTACAGCGGCGCCCACGCGTTGCCCTCCTCGCCGACGACGTTCTCGACGGGGATCTCGTAGTCGGTGAAGTAGACGCGGTTCGTGTCCATGAAGTGGTTGCCGAGCTTCTTGAACGGCGCCGTGCGCACCGCCGGGTCGGGCAGCTCGCCGAAGAGCAGCGAGATGCCGTGCGTGCGGTGCTGCGGGTCGTACGGCGACGTGCGCGCCATGACGACGATCCGCTGCGAATGGTTCACGAGCGAGATGTAGACCTTCTGACCGTTCAGGACGTAGCGATCGTCCTTGCGGACCGCGGTCGTCTTGATCGTCGTGATGTTCGATCCCGATTCGGGCTCGGTGAACGCGCCGGCCCACATGTCGCCGCTCGCGAGCCCCGGTAGATACGCCTCCTGCTGCGCCCGCGTCCCGTGACGGGCGAGCAGGCAGCCGCCGAAGACGGGCCCGCCGAGGAAGAGCGAGCCGCCCTCCATGCCGGCGCCGCCCTCGGCGATCCCCTCGACCGCGATCGCCAGCTCGAGCAGGCCCTTGCCGCCGCCGCCGAACTCCTCGGGCAGCGCGATGCCGAGCATGCCGTGCTCGGCCAGCGCGTCCCAGAACTCCTGCGGGAAGCGGTACTCGAGGTCGACCTCCTGCCAGTACGCGTCCTCGGTCCGTCGCGCGAGCTCGAGCCCGAACTCCTTCAGCGCGACCTGGTCGTCGTCGAAGTCGAAGTTCATCCCGACGCCACCGGGACCTCGCCGTCCTCGTCGAGCCGCACCGTCGCACCGGCTTTCGCGGCGCCGTCGACGCGCGCGATCACGAGCGGCCCGGATGACGTGCGCACGGCGCCGAGGCGGACGACGCCGCGGTCGGCGACGGCCTCGAGCACGCCGCCGTCCACCGGCTCGCGGCGCCAGCCGGTGCTGCCGCAGTCCGGGCAGAGCAGCAGCTGCGGGAACACGGCGCGGCCGCAGGAGTCGCACACGAAGAGCCGCAGGCTCATGCGCGCTCCAGCACGACCGCGTTCGCGCACGCGCCGTAGCGGTAGAGGACCATCCCGTACCCGGTGACGAGGGCGAGCCGCGCGTTCTCCACCTGGCGCTCGCCCGCCTGCCCGAGCAGCTGCACGACCGACTCGACGAGGCCGATCATGCCGCCGGCCGTCCCCGCCTGTCCGGCCGACAGCTGGCCGCCGGAGGTGTTCACCGGCAACTGCTCCTCTTCGAGCCGCCGGCGCAGGAAGCCACCGATGTCGCCGTCGGAGACGAAGCCGAGGTCGTTCAGCTGCGCGACCGCCATCGCGGGATAGTCGTCGTAGACGGAGATCACGTCCATGTCGTCGGGTCCTGCACCGGCGCCGCGCCACAGGTCGCCGGCGATCGAGGCGATCCCGGTGCGCAGCCCGTCGCCCTCCTGGCCGTCGTGGTTGTGCAGCGCGCGCAGCGCGCGGATCCGGACGCCGTCGCCGCCGCCCCGGATCACGAGCGCGTCGGCACCGCTCACGACCGGCACGCAGTCGAGGCGGTGCAGCGGCTCGACGACGGCCGGCGACGCGAGGTACTCCTCGAGCGTGAGCGGCGCGCGGTAGACCGCACCCGGGTTCAGCCCCGCCCAGCGGCGCTGCGAGACGACGAGGCGGCCGTAGTCCTCGCGCTCGAGCCCGTGCGCGTCCATCTGCTGCTGCGTGAGCATCGCGAAGACCGCGTTCGGGCCCCCGTGCGGGATCCCCGCGAGGAAGCGGGCAGTCGTCCGGTTGTAGTTGTCGACGAGCTGCTTGAAGTCGTCGGCGCCGAAGTGGTCCCCCGAGAGCAGCACGATCGTCTTCGCGTCGCCGGCGTCGACCGCGCGCATCGCATGCTGCACGAGCTGGATGCCGGAGGCGCCGCCGTTGCCGTCGTCCATCAGCCACCGCGGCATGACACCGAGCTTCCAGGCGAGATCGATCGCGCGGTCGGGCGCCAGCGTGAAGGAGGCGACGCCGAGGCCGTCGACCTCTTCCCGCCGGATCCCCGTGGCCGCGAGCACGCGCACGAACGCGTCTGCGAGCAGCGACTCGGTGGTCGTTCCTTCCGGTGGGTGACGACTGTAGGGAGATTCGGCGGCGCCGACGATCACGGCGTTCGAGCGCTCGACCACGAGCCGACTCTACAAGGATCGTCGCGACCGTTAGGCGCTGGGTGAGCGCTATATGCTCGGGCGCGGATGCACGCGGTCGTTCTCCTGAAGCAGATCCTCGACTGGGAGCTGCCGCCGAGCAAGTTCCGGATCGATCCGGAGACGAACCGGCCGCCCACCGGCCTCGGCCCGACGCTCCTGGGCCCGTTCGAGCAGAACGCGCTCGAGCTCGCGCTCCAGCTCAGGGACGCCGGCGTCGTCGACAGGCTCACCGCGCTCGCGGTCGGGCCGGCCGACTCCGCCGACTCGCTGCGCAAGGCGCTCGCCGTGCGCGCCGACGAGGCGGTGCACGTGGAGGTGGACGCGGCCGAAGCGCTCGATTCGTCGCAGACCGCGGAGCTGCTGGTGGCGGCGATCCGCCGGCTCGACGCCGCGGAGCTCGTGCTGGCCGGGCGCCAGGCGGGAGACTGGGACCACGGGCAGGTCGGCTACCTCGTCGCCGAGCGGCTGGGCCGGCCGGTGGTCGGGCTCGTCTGGCAGGCCGAGCAGAGCGGCGACCGCCTGCTCGTGCGGCGGAGCGGGAACGGCGCCGACGAGCAGCTCGCCGTGCGGCCGCCGGCCGTCCTGACCGTCACGAGCCACCCGTCGCTCCGTCTCCGGCTGGGGAGCGTGATGGACCGGATGGCCGCGAACAAGCAGGAGATCACGCGCTGGACGCCCGCCGAGCTCGGGCTCGCGCCCGAGCAGCTCGCAGCCGCGCGCCGCGTCGAGCTGACGAAGGTCTGGGTGCCGGAGGTCGCGAACGAGTGCGAGCTGATCGAGGGCGACGATGCCGCCGCGGTCGCCACGCGCCTGCTCGGCCGGCTCGAGGAGCTGAAGCTGCTGACGAGGGCGAGATGATCCTCGCGGCCACCTGGGACGCGGAACGCCTCGGTGCCGCCAGCCGTGAGCTCCTCGGCGCCGCCGCCCGTCTCGGCGCCGCGCTCGGCGCGGACGTTGCGTTCGCCTCGCTGGGCGGTTCGGGAGCGGCGGCGGAGGCCGGCGGTTACGGCGCCGCGCAGGTATTCGTCGTCGAAGGCGACCACGCGGCGTCGGGCAACGAGGGCGCGCTCGCGGCGCTCGCCGAGCTCGCCCGCGAGCTCGGGGCCCGTGTCGTGCTGCTGCCCGCGGACGAGCGCACGGCGGAGGTCGCGCCGCGTCTCGCCGAGCGGCTTGGCGGAACCGCGGTGCTGCACGCCACCGGCATCGAGGTGAGCGACGGTCGCCCGGTCTGGACGAAGCCCGTCTTCGGCGGCAAGGCGCTCGCCTTGGTGGCGGCGACATCGGAGCCCGTCGTCGCGACGCTCAGACGTGGAGCCTTCGAGGCCGCCGAGGCGACCGGCGGCACAGCCGCCGTCTCGACGCGCACCGCCCCCGCCGCCGACGGCGCGGTGGAGCTGATCGGCGCGGAGCCACCCGCCGCCGGCAGCAAACTCGAGGACGCGAAGGTGATCGTCAGCGGCGGTGCCGGAATCGGCGGCGACGACGGCTTCGCAGAGCTCGAGGAGCTTGCCCGCCTGCTCGGCGGTGCCGTCGGGGCCTCTCTCGCCGCGGTCGACGCAGGGTGGGCGCCGCCCGACCGTCAGGTGGGGTTGACCGGGAAGGTCGTGAGCCCCGACGTCTACTTCGCGCTCGGCATCTCGGGGGCGAGCCAGCACCTGGCCGGAATCGGCGGCGCGAAGGCGGTCGTCGCCGTGAACACCGACCCCGACGCGCCGATCTTCGCCCGGGCGCGGCTCGGGGTCGTCATGGACTCGCGCACGTTCGTGGCGGCGATGATCGACCGCCTCCGGAGCGCGCAGTAGCGGCGTGAGCACCGTGCTCGCCGCGACGGCGACGCGGCAGGTCCACTGGGCCGTGCCGTCGTCGCTCGTCCTCCTGATGTACGCGAGCATGGGGCTCGCGCTACTCGTCTTCGCCTACGGCGTCTGGCGTCGCCTGCGGATCTGGCGCCTGGGGCGGCGCGCCGTCGTGTGGGACCGCTTCGGCGCGCGTCTGCGGCGGATGCTCACGGCGATCGCGCACGTGAAGCTGTTCCGGAAGCGCCTGCCGGGCTTCATGCACGCGCTCGTCTTCGCCGGCTTCCTGGTCCTGTTCGCGGCGACGGTCGTCGTGTTCGTCGACAACGACCTGCGCATCAAGATCATGCACGGGTGGTTCTACCTCGTCTTCCAGAGCCTGATCGTCGACCTGTTCGGACTGCTCGTCCTCGTCGGGCTCGGGATCGCTGCGTACCGGCGCTACCTGATGCGGCCGGTGACGCTCGAGCACCGCGAGCCCGCCGACGCGATCCTGCTCGGGTCGCTGTTCCTGATCGCGCTCACCGGCTTCGGGCTCGAGGGCCTGCGCCTCGCGGTCGCACACGACCGGTGGGCGGGCTGGTCGCCGGTCGGTCTGGCGTTCGCGCACGCGCTCCGGCCGTTCGGCAGCGGCGCCACGCTGAAGGACGTGTATCCCTGGCTCTGGGGCGCTCACGTCCTGATGTGGCACACGTTGCTCGCGTGCGTGCCGTACACGAAGGC
>JANMWV010000198.1:0-5799 GCA_031394165.1 Actinomycetes bacterium | reverse complement strand
GCGCAGACGTACGCGCTCGTCGTGCAGCGCGTCTGCGGCGTCGCGTGAGCGTGCCGTCTCCTGTGCCGGCGGATTCCCTGCCGCGGCTAGGCTCCGCCCGATGAAGCTGGTCACGTACGACAACGGGAAGGTCGGCCGCATCGACGGCGACGAGATCGTCCGCCTCGACGTGCCGACGATGCGCGAGTACTTCGCGCGCGGTGGCGCCGGCGACACGGACGAGCGCACACCACTCGCCGACGCGAAGCTTCAGGCGCCGATCGTGCCGAAGAAGTTCTTCCACACGGCGGGCAACTTCCGCGAGCACGAGGAAGAGTCGAAGAACGTCAACTGGTCGCACGAGATCGCGCCGTGGATCGTCTTCTTCCAGAACGTCGACGCGATCATCGGCCCCGACGAGCCGATTATCTATCCGGAGCATCTGACCGAGGAGCTGGACTACGAGCTCGAGCTCGCCGTGATCATCGGCAAGGACGGCAAGTGGTTCGGGCCGGAGGAGGCGATGGACTACGTCGCCGGCTACGTGATCTTCGACGACATCACCGCGCGCGACATCCAGCGGCGCGAGATGCGCAGCGGCGTTTTCTCTTTCTGCAAGGCGATCGACACGTTCTGCCCGCTCGGCCCATGGATCGTCACACCCGATGAGGTTCCCGACCCGCACGATCTCGCGATGACGCTGCGCGTGAACGGCGAGACCCGGCAGACGTCCCACTCGGGGAAGATGTCGACGACGATCCCGGAGATCGTCAGCCATTACTCGGCGCTCGGCTACTCGGCCGGCGACGTGCTCTCGACGGGCACCGTCAGCGGCGTCGCCGGGTTCAGCGAAGACGCCGCCTCGCTCTATCTCAAGCCCGGCGACGTGATCGAGGCCGAGATCGAGCGGATCGGCGTCCTCCGGAACCCCGTGATCTCGTGGCAGGACGGCCACGGTCAACCAGCGCCTCCGCGCGTGCGCTGGTAGAACCCTGCCGTGGCGGCGAAGCGCAAGGCGTTCATCACCGGGATCACGGGCCAGGACGGCTCGTATCTCGCCGAGATCCTGCTCGAGAAGGGCTACGAGGTCTACGGCATGGTCCGGCGCTCGAGCTCGTTCAACACGGCGCGGATCGACCACATCTTTGGCGACATCGAGCTCGTTTTCGGCGACCTCGCCGACGGCTCCGTCCTGAACCAGTTGATGCGCACGATCCGGCCCGACGAGGTCTACAACCTCGGCGCGCAGAGTCACGTGCGCGTCAGCTTCGACATCCCGGAGTACACCTCCGACGTCGACGCACTCGGCACGCTGCGCCTGCTCGACGCGATTCGGGAGGAGGGCGTCGACTGCCGCTTCTACCAGGCGTCCTCGAGCGAGATGTTCGGTGCCGTCTCCGAGGTGCCGCAGAACGAGGAGACCAAGTTCCATCCGCGCAGCCCGTACGGCGTCGCGAAGGTGTTCGGCTACTGGATCACACGCAACTATCGCGAGGCGTACGGCATGTACGCCGTCAACGGAATCCTCTTCAACCACGAGTCGCCGCGCCGCGGGCCGACGTTCGTCACGCGCAAGATCACGCGCGCGGTCGGCGCGATCCTGCGTGGCGAGCAGGACGACCTCAAGCTCGGCAACCTCGACGCGAAGCGCGACTGGGGCTTCGCGCGCGACTACATGGACGGCGCGTGGCGCATGCTGCAGGCCGACGAGCCGGAGGACTACGTGCTCGCGACGAACGAGACGCATACGGTCGAGGAGTTTCTCGACGAGGCGTTCGGCTATGTCGACCTGAGCTGGCGCGACTACGTGAAGATCGACCCGCGCTACTTCCGCCCCGCCGAGGTCGACCTGCTGATCGGCGACTACTCGAAGGCGAAAGAGAAGCTCGGGTGGGAGCCGACCGTGCGCTTCCAGGAACTCGTGCGGATGATGGTCGACGGCGACCGTGAGCGCGAAGCGCTCGAGGAGAACTACCTCTGAGCTGCGTCTCATGAGTTGGCCTCGCGACGATGCGAAGCTCGAGCGCGTTCGCGCCCTGATGGTGGAGGAAGGGCTCGACGCACTCGTCGTTCGCGCCCCCGACAACGTCCTCTATCTCACGAACTTCTGGGGCATGAAGGGCTACGACGCGTGCGTCTTCCCGCGCGAAGGCGAGCCTGTGCTCATCTGCCTCGAGGCGTCGGCGGAGGACGCCGAGCGCACGGCCTGGACGAAAGACGTCCGCTTCATCCGCGGCTACGACGAGTCGGACGCGCGGCCACCCCTCGCGCGCACGCTCGACGCCGCCGTCGAGGTCGCGCGCGGCTACGCTCGCGTCGGGCTCGAGCTCTCGCTCGGCACGCAGGCATCCGACCGGATGGTCGGCGAGCCGACGACGTTCACGAAGGCGTGGTTCGACGCTTTCGACGGCGCCGTCGACGGGACGCCGCTGCTCAACCGCGCGCGCATGCTGAAGACCGAGCAGGAGATCGCGCGCCTACGCATCGCCAACGAGATCGCGACGCACGGGATGTACCACCTGCGGTCGCGGCTCCAGCCGGGGCAGAAGGAGTCCGAGGTGGCCGCGCTGTGGCAGGGCTACGTGCACGGTCAGGGCACGGCCAGGGAAGACGTCGAGCTTGCGCTTCCGTTCTCGCTGATCTGGTCCGGCAAAGGCATCAAGACCTTCACGGCCACGTCCGACCGGCCGGTCGTCGAGGGCGAGCCGGTGCTCTTCGAGATCTGGGTCTGCGCCGACGGCTACTGGGCCGACCACACGAAGAATCTCGTGGTCGGCGATCTGAAGCCCGAATATGCCGAACTCGAGGAGCAACTGATGGGTGTGTACACACGCGCATTGCACATGTGTACACATGCACACCCCATGGCCGAATTCGACAAGAGTGTCCGCGAAGACCTCGCCCGGATGGGGTATCCGGGCCAGCCGAGCCATCCGGTCTGTCACGGCGTCGGCGCGCGCGCGCACGAGCCGCCCTATCCGCACCAGGCCGGCGGCGGCACGTTCGAGGAGGGCATGGTGCTTGCGGTCGAGCCCGGTGTCTACTGGGAGGGCGGCGGCGGCCTGCGGGTCGAGGACAACTTCCTCGTCACGGCGGACGGGCTCGAGAAGCTCTCCGGCTTCCCGGACGGGATCGTGCGATGTTGAGGGTAGGCACGTGAGCGAGATCTGGACCGGCACTCTGAACGATGCCTACCGCCTCGGCGGGCACGTCGGCCTGTACGACACGACGCTGCGCGACGGCGAGCAGACCGTCGGCGTCGTGCTCGACCCCGAGCAGAAGCTCGAGATCGCGAAGCTGCTCGACGAGCTCGGCATCGACCGCATCGAGGCCGGTTTCCCGCGCGTGTCGCAGGACGACTGGGACGCCGTGAAGCTGATCGCCGGCGCCGGGCTCCGCGCGCAGGTCTGGGGCTTCTCCCGCGCCGTGCCTGCCGATCTCGAGGCGCTCGTCGAGCTCGGTGTGCCCGCGTCGGTGATCGAGTCGCCGATCTCCGACCTGAAGCTGAACGCGATCGGCGTCGACCGGGAGAAGATGCTCGGACGCATCACGAGTGCCATGCGCTTCGCAGCGGAGCACGACATCCACGCGGCGTTCTTCGGCGTCGACTCGACGCGCGCCGAGCCGGACTTCTACGAGCGCGTCTACGTGTCGGCCGTCGAGGCGGGCGCGAAGGAGGTCGTCGTCGTCGACACGCTCGGCATCGCGTCGCCGGAGGCCGTTGCGGAGCTCGTCGGCAAGACCGTGGAGTGGGTGGGCCCCGGGATCCCGGTGCACTTCCACGGGCACAACGACTTCGGGCTCGCCACCGCGGCGGCCGTCGCGGCCGTGCGTGCCGGCGCGACGTGGATCCAGGGAACGATCAACGGCATGGGGGAGCGCGCGGGCAACGCGAACCTCGGCGAGCTGGCGCTCACGCTGCGCGCGCTCTACGGCGTCGAGTCGAACCTGCGCCTCGACCGTGTGCGCGACGTCTCCGCGCGCGTGCAGGAGCTGTCGGGTTACGCACTCGAGCCGTGGAAGCCCGTGACCGGCGAGACGCTCTTCCGTCGCGAGTCGGGCGCCGTCGCGTCGCAGTTCCACGATCCGCCGTCGATCGAGCCGTACTCGTCGCAGCTCGTCGCGACCGAGCGCGGCATCGTGCTCGGCAAGAAGAGCGGCCTCGACTCGATCCGCATCAAGGCGGAGGAGCTCGGCCTCGACGTACCGGAAGAGCAGCGTGCCGATCTGCTCGCGCTGGTGAAGGAGCTCGGCACGCGCAAGCGAGGCCTCGTCACCGACGACGAGCTCCGCGAGCTCGTCGAGACCGGTCGCGTTTCGGGCCTCGTCGACCTCCCTACCGAGGGTCTCGTCGAGGGCGCGATTCGCGTCCGTCCGCACCGCGAGGCGGATTTACCGGTGCTCGCGCGTTGGCTCAACGACGAGGAGCTCCTCGTGGAGGCCGGCTTCCCCGAGCGTGAGCGCGATGAGACGTACCTGCGAGAGATGATCGGCGGCGACTTCGCGGAGCACGTGCGCACGGGGACGGCCGCGGTTCTCGCGATCGCCGACGGCGCGACAGATGCGTGCATCGGCCAGCTGATGCTGTTCCATTTCGAGCTCGACGCACTTCAGGCCGAGCTCGGCTTCTGGGTCGCTCCCGAAAGCCGCGGTCGCGGAGCCGCCTCGTCCGCCGCGCGTGTGCTGACACGGTGGGCGTTGACGGCGGGCGGGCTGCGGCGGATCGAGGCGCGTGCCGCGACCGACAACGACGCGTCGCTCCGCGCGCTCGAGGGCGCGGGCTTCGTGCGCGAGGGCGTGCGGCGATCGGACTCGCATCCGCGGCGCGGGCGGCCCGACATGGTCTTGTTCTCTGTCATCTCCGAGGATCTCGACGCCGGTGGCTGAGTACGACGCGGTGATCGTCGGCAGCGGCGTCAATTCGCTCGCCTGCGGCGCGCTGCTCGCGCGCGAGGGCTGGCGCGTCTGCGTGCTCGAGCGGAACGACTGGCTCGGCGGCGCGATCCACACGGCGGAGCTGACCGAGCCGGGCTTCCACCACGACGTCTTCAGTGCGTGGCATCCGCTGTGGGTCGGCGGAGCGGCGCACGCGCAGCTCGGCGGCGACCTCGCGACGCGCGGGCTCGAGTACCTCAACACCGAGTTTCCGACCGCGACCGCGTATCCGGACGGGGAAGCCGCGTTCCTGCTGCGCACGGCAGAGGGCAACGCGCGCGAGCTCGGCCCGGAGTGGCCCGGCGTGCTCGAGAAGTTCTTCCCGAACGCCGACCTCGCGTTCGGCGTGCTCGGCACCGAGCTCTGGTCCGGCGCGGGTCTCGCACTCGGGTCAAAGGCGCTGCGGCGCTTGGGGCGCGCCGGAGTCGCGGGCTTCACGGCCGAGATGCTGCAGACGAGCCGCGACTGGCTCGAGACGACGTTCGCGTCCGAGCGGGCGCACGGCCTGCTGGCCCCGTGGGTCCTGCACACGGGACTCGGCCCGGACGCAGCGAGCTCCGGCTTCATGACGCAGGTGATCGCGGTCGCCGTGCAGGAAGGCGGCATGCCGATCCCGCGTGGCGGTGGCGCCCGGCTTGCCGACGCGCTCGTGCAGCTCATCCGCGACCACGGTGGTGTCTGCGAGACGTCGCAGGACGTCGAGCGCGTGCTCATCCGCCAGGGCCGCGCAGTCGGCGTGCGGCTCGTGGGCGGCGAGACCGTTACCGCCGCGCGCGCGGTGATCGCGAACGTGACACCGACGCAGCTCTACGGACGGCTGCTCGACGAGAGCGAGGTGCCGAAACCCGTGGCGGAGGGCGCGAAGCGCTTCCGGTACGGCCGCGC
>JANMWV010000494.1:0-1586 GCA_031394165.1 Actinomycetes bacterium | reverse complement strand
GTCGAGGACACGGGGCCCGGGCTCGAGACGAGCGACCGGGAGCGCGCGTTCGAGCGCTTCTACCTGCACGAGCGTTACGGGCGCGAGCGGCCCGTCGGCACGGGGCTCGGGCTCGCGATCGTCAAGGAGCTCACCGAGGCGATGGGCGGCACCGTTGAGGTGTCGAGCGAGCCGGGCACGCGCACGGCGTTCACGGTGCGGCTGGCAGTGCCCGCGCGCGTCGTGGCACCGGCACCGTAGGCTCTGCTCATGGTCACGATCGACGACGTCGAGGGCGCGGCGCGCACGATCGCCGGCCGCGTGCACCGGACGCCGCTGCTGCGGTCGGAGACGCTGTCCGAGCAGCTCGGCGTCGACGTCCGCTTCAAGGCGGAGCTCTTCCAGCGCACGGGCTCCTTCAAGGTGCGCGGCGCGCTCAACAAGCTCTCGCAGCTGAGCGACGAGGAGAAGGGGTGCGGCGTGATCTCGATCTCGGCGGGCAACCACGCGCAGGCGGTCGCGTGGGCCGCGCGCGAGGAGGGCATCGACGCACTGATCGTCATGTGGCAGGGCGCCGACGCGCTGAAGGTTGCGGCGACGCGCGGCTACGGCGCGGAGATCGACGTGCAGGCGGACGGTCCGACCGTCGCGTTCAACCGTCTCGACGAACTGACGGAGCAGACGGGCCGCACGCTCATCCATCCCTTCAACGACCCGGCCGTGATCGCCGGCCAGGGCACGGTCGCGCTCGAGATCCTCGAGGACGGGCCGGTGCCGGACGTCGTGATCGTGCCGGTCGGCGGCGGCGGTCTCGTCAGCGGGATCGCGACGGCGCTGAAGGCGCGGCGCCCCGACGTGCGCGTGATCGGTGTCGAGCCGGAGTTGTCGACCGCGCTCCACGACGGTCTCGCCGCGGGGCATTCGGTCCCCGTCACGCCGCGCAGCGAGGCCGACGCCCTCAGCGCGCCCTTCGCCGGCGAGACCTGCGTCTCCCTCTGTGCGGCGCTCGGCGTCGAGTCGGTGCTCGTCACGGAAGGCGAGCTGCGCGACGCGTTTCGGTGGGTCTACGCGCGGATGAAGCTCGCGTGCGAGCTCGGCGCCGCCGCCTCCACCGCCGCGCTGCTGGCCGGGAAGGTCGTCGTGGAACCGGGCCAGACGGTGGTCGCCGTGGTCTCCGGCGGCAACGTGGCACCCCAGCAGGCCGCTGCTATTCTGGCTAAGCGATGAAGGCCGAGATCCATCCCGAATATGTGCTCTCGACGGTGACGTGCTCCTGCGGGAACACGTTCCAGACGCGGTCCACGACCGCCGAGCTCCACGTCGAGGTCTGCTCGAATTGCCACCCGTTCTACACGGGCAAGCAGAAGCTCATGGACTCCGGCGGCCGGGTTGAGCGCTTCCAGAAGCGGCTCGAGCGCGCCGAGCGCGCCAAGCGCGGCGCGTAGGCCGCCGTGGCAACTGTCGGAGGCCAGGCCGTCCTCGAGGGCGTGATGATGCGCGGCCCCGGGAACTGGTCCGTCGCCGTTCGTACGCCGAGCGGTGTCATCGCGCACGTCTCGCGCCCGATCGACTCCGCGATGGCGCGGCACTGGGTCTTCCGCCTGCCC
>JANMWV010000197.1:0-9424 GCA_031394165.1 Actinomycetes bacterium | reverse complement strand
TCGCGCTGCTCGGTGCGGCAACCGCATTCGCCCAGCGCGAAGCGCTGCACGCCTGGGCGCACGCGCGCGCGGCCGTCGCCACGGCCTAGTGGCCTGACCGGCAACGTTCGCCGGGTCTCCGGCCCGCGATCACGCGGCGCGGGGGTCCCCCCGCGGGCCAGTTAAGGCAAACACACGTGGCCGGGGCCCCCGGCCCGCGATCACGCTGCGCTGGGGTCCACCGTCGGCCTTGTAAAGGCAACCAGCCTTGACGCGGCCGCCGACGGCCTCCCGCTTGGTGCTCGCAACCCGGGAACCCGGGCAACCTTACCGGCCAAACCACTGCTCAGTCGCCGCCCTCGTACTTGAACGAGATGTTCAGCCGTACGCGGTAGTCGGCGATCTTTCCGTCCTTGATCGTGACGTCGAAGCGGGTTGCCTCGGCGACCCGCAGGTCGCGGATCGTGCGGCCGGCGGTCTCGACCGCGCTGCGTGCGGCCGCCTCCCACGACTCGCTGCTGACGCCGATCACCTCGGTGACTCGATACACGCTGTCGCTCACGGCTCACTCGCTTTCCACGGAGGGAATCCGACGCCTGATCCTCTCTCGCGGGCGTCGGCTTGGCAAGCGATGGAGCGCGCTCTACGCCGCGAACTTGCGGACGGCGATGACGGCGTTGTGCCCGCCGAAGCCGAAGCTGTTGCTGAGCGCGACGTCGACCACGGCCTCGCGCGCCTCGTTCGGGACGTAGTCGAGATCGCAGAGCGGGTCGGCCTGCTCGTAGTTGATCGTGGGCGGCACGACGTCGCGTGCGACGGTCAGCACGGTCGCGCACATCTCGATCGCGCCCGCCGCGCCGAGGCAGTGTCCTGTGGCGCCCTTGAGCGACGAGATCGGTATCGAGCGCGCCTTCTCCTCGCCGAGCGCGAGCTTCAGCGCGGCCGTCTCGCTCGCGTCGCCGAGCGGCGTGGAGCTGGCGTGCGCGTTCACGTAGTCGACGGCCTCGGGGCCGAGGCGCGCGTCGGCGAGCGCGGCCCGGATCGCGCGGGCCTGCCCGTCGCCCACCGGATCCGGCTCGGTCATGTGATGGGCGTCGGAGCTGACGCCGTAGCCGGCGATCTCCGCGTACACCTTCGCGTTGCGCGCAAGCGCGTGCTCGAGCTCCTCGAGGATCAACACCGCCGCTCCCTCGCCCATCACGAACCCGTCGCGACCCGCGTCGAATGGGCGGCTCGCGTGTTGCGGATCGTCGTTGCGGCGCGACAGCGCCCGCATCGCCGCGAACCCCGCGATCGCGAGCTCGGTGACGCCCGCCTCACTGCCGCCGCACAGCATCACCTCTGCGCGGCCGAGCCGGATCGCGTCGTAGCCGTCGCCGATCGCCATCGCCGACGCAGCGCACGCCTCGCACGGCGCCGTCACGGGGCCGGTCGCGCCGAGCTCCATCGAGACCCAGCCCGCTGCCATGTTGGGCATGAACGCGGTGACGAGGCTCGGCTGAATCCGCAGCGTGTCCGCCTGCGCGCAGCACGCCGCCAGACTCGCGACTCCGCCCTGCGCGGTCGCGATCGACGCGCCGACACGGTCGGGCTCGCGTGCAATGTCGATCCCGGAGTCGGCCTCGGCCATCCTGGCGGCGGCGACCGCAAACTGGGTAAAACGGTCGAGCTTGCGGACGTTCTTCTTCTCGAGCCAGTTCGTCGGCTCGAACGCGTCCGCCTCGCACGCGATGCGCACAGAGTGCTCAGTCGTGTCGAACGCCGTGATCGGGCCGGCGCCGCTCTCGCCCGCGACGAGCCGGGCCCACGTCGTCTCGACGTCGGCCCCCAAGGGTGTGACCGCACCGAGGCCGGTCACGACGACCCGCCTTCGGGCCGGCTGCTGATCGACGGCGGTCACGGCAGTGACGTTAGCGGGGATGGTCGAGGCCACGGCCGGGTGCGTCTGGGGATGGCTCAGGCCAAGCCGGGCGGTCGGCTCAGCCGAAGTCCAGGCCGATGTGCCTGTCCGAGGCTGAGACGGCCGATCCGGCGCAGTGCATGAGCCACCAGCCAGACGTGCGCGGTTGTGGCCTCGGCCATCCCAACTACGTATCTCGGCGCGCGAGCAGCACCGCAGCCACGGCGATGGCCGCCGCGGCGTACCCCGCTAAGAGGGCGAGGCCGAGCCAGGGCGAGAGATGCCCGCCGGGAGTCGTCGCAAGAATCGCCTCGCCCGCCTGGAGCGGCAGATACGGCGACGCGGCGCTGTTCCAGCTCGAGGGCAGCACGTTCATCAGCGGCGGCAGGACGAACATGATCGCGGCGAACGACGCGATGCCGCCGGCCGTGTTCCGGACGATTGCTCCCAGGCCGAGACCGAACAGTCCGACCACCGTGAGGTAGAGCGCAGCGCCGACGAGCACGCGCGCGACGTGCGGCGCGCCGAACGTCGTGTTGATGTCGTGGCGCGAGAGGATGGCCTGGCCGACGAAGAACGCGACCAGCACGGCGGGGAGCATCAGCGCGAACGTCACCGCGCCGAACACCCCGACCTTGGCCCACAACACCGCCAGGCGCTTCGGCACGGCGGTGAACGACGCGCGGATCATCCCGGTCGAGTACTCCGCGGTGATGATCAGCACGCCGAGCACGCCGATCGCGAGCTGCGCGAGTTGCACGCCGGCGAGATTCACTTCGAGCGGATGGAAGTTGAGCTGTTCGCGCACGTCCATCTGCGGGTAGTGGTGCGCGACGACCGCGCACGCGAGCGCGGCGACGCCGATGGTGAACAGGAACGCGGCGAACAGCGACCAGCGCGTCGAACGGACGCTCCAGAGCTTCGTCCACTCGGAAAGGGCGACGTGGATCTGCGTGACGCGGCCGCGCTCACGGAGCGACGGGATCGTCTCGATGGTCGTCACGGCGCTCATGCGGCGGCCTCGGTCGTGATGCTCTCCGTGCCAGCGCGGAACTCGACGTCGTCGCGGGTGAGGTCCATGAACGCCTCCTCGAGCGAGACCTGCAGCGGCATCAGCTCGTGCAGGACGATTCCGCGACCTGCGGCCGCCTCGCCGATCTGCGGCGCGGTCGCGCCGGTCACCTCGAGCAGCCCCGGCTCGACGACGGTGACGGTCACGCCTGGCGACGTGAGCAACGCGGCGAGCTGGTCGGCCTGCGGCGAGCGCACGCGGACCGCGTTGCCCGAGGCGTGCCGCAAGAACTCGTCGACGCCCGTGTCGGCGATCAGGCGCCCGCGTCCGACGACGATCAGGTGGTCGGCCGTCAGCGCCATCTCGCTCATCAGGTGCGACGAGACGAAGACCGTCTTCCCCTCGGCCGCGAGCCCCTTGAGCAGGTTGCGGATCCAGTGGATGCCCTCGGGGTCGAGCCCGTTGACCGGCTCGTCGAGCATCACGGTCTGTGGGTCGCCGAGCAGCGCGGCGGCGATGCCGAGGCGCTGGCCCATGCCGAGGGAGAACGTCCCGGCGCGTTTCCGGGCGACCTCGTGCAGGCCGACGAGATCGATCAACTCGCCGACGCGTCGCCGGGGGATCCCGTGCGTCTGCGCGAGCGCGAGCAGATGGTTGTACGCCGACCGCCCGGTGTGCACGGAGCGCGCCTCGAGCAGGGCGCCCACCTCGTGCAAGGGCGCCGCATGGTCGCGATAGAGCTTGCCGTTGACCGTGACCGTGCCGGCCGTGGGCGCGTCGAGGCCGAGGATGAGACGCATCGTCGTCGACTTGCCGGATCCGTTCGGCCCGAGAAAGCCGGTGACGACGCCCGGCTCGACCGTGAAGCTGAGGTCGTCGACGGCGCGCTTCGATCCGTAGTCCTTCGTCAGCCCGTGCGCCTCGATCATCTGGTCGGCCAGGGTAGTCGCTGGAGCGCGGCCCCGACTAAGAGACTGATGTGAGTTTCCGCGGGCAGGCACACTGCGCGCATGGACGTGCCGACCGACCTGACGGAGCTCCGCGAGCAGATCGCGGCGCTCGACCGCGAACTGCTCGAAGGCCTCAACCGGCGCCTCGGGCTCGTCGCACGCGTGCAGGAGCACAAGCAGGAGACGGGAACGCGGTTGATCGACTCCAAGCGGGAGGCGGAGCTCCTCCAGGAGCTCGCCGCCGCCAACGCCGGGCCTTTGTCCGAGAGCGGCGTGCGGTCGCTTTTCGCGGCGGTGCTCGACGTGATGAAGCAGGAGCTCCAGGGCGAGCCGCGGCAGGACGCGTCGCAGCCCCGGCCGGCGCTGCCGCTCGAGCTCCGCACGATCGCCGTGATCGGTACCGGGCTGCTCGGGTCGTCAGTCGCGCTCGCCGCGAAGCGCGCAGGCGCCGCAGAGGTCCGCGGCTGGGACGCGGACGCAGCGACGCTGCAGGAGGCCGCCGGCGCCGGTGCGGTCGATCGCGTGGCAGCGTCACTCGCCGACGCCGTTGCCGGAGCCGGGCTCGTCGTCGTCGCCGTGCCGGTCGGCTCGCTCGTCGAGGCGACCCGGGACGTCCTCGCCGCCGCAGCGCCCGACGCGACCGTCACGGACGTCGGCTCGACGAAGCGCGCGCTCGCGGCGATCGAGGACGAGCGGTTCGTCCCCGGCCACCCGATCGCGGGCGGGCACACCGGCGGCCCCACGCGGGCGTCGGCCGATCTCTTCGACGCGGCGACCTGGCTGCTCACGCCGCTGCCGGCCACCGATGCCGCGCGGGTCGAGCTCGTCGAGCAGTTCGTGACGGCGCTCGGCGCACGCGCCGTGCGCATCGACCCGGACGCTCACGACCGCCTGCTCGCTCTGACGAGCCACCTGCCGCATGCGCTTGCGAACCTGCTCATGCGCCGCGTCGCCTCGGGTGGAGAGGAGGCGCTCGGCTTCGCGGGCGCGTCCCTCCGCGAGATGACGCGCGTCGCCGGCGCGAACCCGACGATGTGGGCGGACATCTTCGTCGAGAACGGGGACCTGATCGCCGAAGCACTTGCGGCCCACCGCGACGAGCTGGCAGACGTCGAGCGCGCGTTGCGCGCAGGCGACCGCGACTTCTTCGAAGAGTGGATCGCGTCGTCGGCCGAGGCGCGCGGCCGCATGCTCGGCTATGCGTACCAGACCGACGCGCAGGCGCTCAACCGCATTCGCATCCGCGTCCCCGACAAGCCTGGCGTGCTCGCACGTATCACGCAGACGCTCGGTGCGGCCGGCATCAACATCGAGGACTTCGAGCTGCGCCACGTGTCGCCCGACTACGGAGGCGTGCTCGTCGTGCTCGTCACCGGCGCGGAGAACGCAGAGCTCGCGCGGACGCTTCTGCGGCGCGAGGGCTACAGCGCGGCGTAGTGCGGTTCTCTAGGCGACGAGGCCGTCGCGTAACGCGACGGCGACCGCCTGCGTGCGCGTCCGCGCACCGAGCTTCGTCATCGCCCGCTGTGCATGCGCGCGGACGGTGTCGGGCGAGAGATAGAGCGTCGAGCCGATCTCGGCGTACGAGCCGCCCTCGGACAGCATCCGCAGCACCTCGCGCTCGCGCTCGGAGAGCGCCTTGCGTGTGTCGCTCCGGCGGTTCGACGCGAGCGCGGCGGCAAGCACCGGATCGACGTAGAGCCCACCGGCCGCAACAGTGTCGATCGCGCGCCCGAGATCGTCGAGCGGTGCGTCCTTGAGCGCGAAGCCTCGGGCGCCCGCGTCGAGCGCGTCGGATACGAGACCGCGGTCGGAGACGCCGGAATAGAGGAGCACACCCGTCGCGGGCGCCGCCTTTGCAATCTCCCGCGCGAGCTCGAGCCCGTCGAGCTTCGGCATGCGCACGTCGGCGATGCAGACCTTGGGCTGGAACTTGATCACGGCGTCGAGCGCGCGTGCACCGTCCGCTGCGGTCTCCAGCACGTCGAATCCGGCCGACTCGAGATACCGGCTCAGGCAGTCGAGGATCGGCGGATGGTCATCGGCGACGACACACGTCGTCTCGCTGCGATCGTGGAACGGCAAGGCGTTCATTACCCCTTTGTCTTCGGTCAGCGTGGGGTGCAGAACCAGCCACGATTCCGCGTGACCGCCCATCCCCCTTTCCGTGCTCGTGCGAGTCGGGGTCAGGACGTGCGGCGCCGCCCCTACGGCGCGCGAGTCACCGACGCGAGCGCCCGGGTCGACGCCGCCGGCGTCGACTGTGGCTGGGGAGCGCCGGGCAGGATCGCGGCGAGCGCGGCCCGGAAGACCTCCGGCGAGACCTGGCCGCCCTCGTCCTGGGATCCCCGTGGCTTCATCACGTTGTCGGGCGAGACCCAGTACGACCAGGCCACGAGGTCAGCGAAGCGCTCGCCGTCGAGGCTCGCGTGACCCTCGGCTCCCCGCCAGGATGTGCCCCGCAACAACGCATGGAGCTGCGCCCGGGTCGCGTCGCCGAGCAGTGCGAAGTCGACCTGGTGGGCGTACTCGTGCTGCACGACCCCCCAGGAGAACGTCCCGGCGTCGAGCAGGTCGGCGTCGAGCCAGATCTGGTTCGGAGCGGCCGAGGAGTCGAGACCGCGCTTGATGTGGATGACGACGGGGCCGGGCACGATCCCCCAGGGAAAGGCGCTTGCATTCAGCGCCGCGGTCACCTGGGACTGCTCTGCCTTGGTTCCACCGTCGAACGCGTAGTTCCCACCGGACGCGAGTGCCGCCGGCACGACGACGAGCGCCGCGGCTGCGAGTGAGGCTTGAAGAAGCAGACGCTTGACCATGCCTGCCTAGAGCGTCGGGCCGACGTGACGCTGCGCCCACACGCCACTGGGTGCGCGTGCTGTCGCTGTTGCGAGCCGTCTGCGTCACCGTGATGGGCCACCCACCCGGAAAACGGCGTATCCCTCCCTTGCCGAGGGGAGACAAGTCACGCGGTACCGGGAGTCGACAACCGGCCGAGATGCGCTGACTGTTCAACCAATGTCTGCGGCACCTCAGTTCTTCGACGATCCCCCGCTCACCTCACCGTCCCCGCCGACGCTGAGGGCACTTCCGGGCGGCGACATCGACGAGGGGCTACGCGAAGCCGAAGCCCTGACGCAGAACAACGAGCACGCGGCTGCTCTCGAGCGGCTCGAGACGCTCTGGCCGAGCGTCCGCGACGTTCCCGCACTCGCCCTGCGTCACCGCCTCACGGCGGCCTGGGCGGAGATGTACTGCGGCCGGCTCGACGTCGCTGCGAACTTGCTGGCGAATGCGGAGACGATCGTCCGGTCGCCGCACTTCGACGCAGCCGACCGGGCCGCGGTTCTCTACCGCCGGGGCTGCGTCGCGCTGAAGCGCGTCGAGGTGGCGGAGGCAATCACGCTCTTCACGGGCGCGCTCGAGACGAACGCGCGCTCGGCACGCCCGTCCGTTCTTCTTGCCGCCGACGTGCGCAACTGGCGCTCACGCTGCTACCAGCTCCGCCGCGACTGGGACGCGGCAGCTCGTGACGCCGAAGCGTCGCTCGAGCTGGCGACCGAAGCTGGCTGCGAGCGCGCCCGCGCGCACGCGATGTTCCAGGCGTCGCTCGTCGCCGAGCGGCAACGCAATTGGCTGCTCGCGCGCTTCCACGCCGAGCAGGCGCTCGAGATCTACCGCCGCCGCGGCGACACGCTGTCGGAGGCGCGCATCCTCAACAACATCGGCGGCATCGACTTCCTCCTCGGCGACGTCAAGGCCGCGGAGCGGGCGCTCCAGGACGCGGCCGCCACGGCGCTCCGAGCCGGCAGCAACGCCGACGTCGCGCAGGCGACGTCGTCGCTCGCGCAAGTCTGCCTGCGCACCGACCGCCCGGGCGAGGCGCGGGCGCACGCGCACGCCGCGCTCGAGCTCCTGGCGGGACGCGCCGATTTCCTGGAAGAGACGGGCAACGCGCAACTCGTCGTCGCGAAGGCCTACGTCGCAGAACGCGACGCGGAGTCGGCTGCTCCCTGGCTCGACCTCGCGCAGCAGACGTTCCAGCAGCTCGCCCTGTCCAGCCAGTTCGCCGCGGTGTTGATGGCACGCGGCGACCTCGCGCGCGCGCTCGGCGACGAGCCGGCTGCTGCAACGCTCTACCGGCAGGCCGCCGACTCGCTTCAGGACTTTCACTTCTAAGCGGACGGGAGGAGGTGGTTCCATGCACAGGTTCTGGCTGCTCAGCCGCTTCGTCCTCCCCGCACTCGCCGTCGCCTCGCTCGTCGGCCGGCTGAAGTGGGGAACGGGCATCGCCGGCTTCTCGTCCGGCAACTAGTGGTTTGCGGGCGTGGGCGGCGACACGGTCGCGCGCCCGCGCCCGTCACGCTAGGTGCCCGCGGGACGCACGCGTCCGCGGACCTCGCCCAGCTCGAGCGTCCCGGCGTGAGCGCGCAGCACGACCTCGTCGCCGTCCTCGAGAAACGCACGCTCCGAGCCGTCGGCCAGGCGCACGGGCTCGGCGCCGTTCCACCCCAGCTCGATCAGCGATCCCTCGGAGCCGCGCTCCGCGCCGGAGATCGTGCCGGACGCCATCAGATCGCCGGTGCGCAACGTCGCCCCGTTCGAGGTCGCGTACGCGAGTTGCTGCGGCATCGTCCAGTAGAGGGTGCGCGCGTTGCCGCGCGAGACGACCGTCCCGTTCAACTCGATCTCGAGGTCGACGTCGAGCGCCCAGTCGCGGCCGCCGGCGAGCTGCGGCAGCGGTGCCGGCTCCTGCGCCGGAGCCATGACGCGACGCTCCTCGAGCAGCGCGAGCGGCGTCACCCACGCCGAGACGGACGTGAGGAACGACTTGCCGAGGAACGGCCCGAGCGGCACGTACTCCCACGCCTGGATGTCGCGCGCGCTCCAGTCGTTGACGAGGACGACGCCGAAGACGTGCTCGGCGAACCGCTCCGGCGGCACGGGCTCGCCGCGGCGGCTCGGCACGCCCACGACGAAGCCGAGCTCGAGCTCGAAGTCGAGACGCCGCGTCGGTGCGTACACGGGCGCACCGGCATCCGGCTCGTGCAGCTGTCCCCGCGGCCGTACGACGTCGGTGCCGCTGACGACGACGCTGCCCGCACGACCGTGGTAGCCGACCGGGAGCCACCGCCAGTTCGGCAGCACCGGGTCGCTGTCGGGCCGGAACAGGCGCCCCATGTTCGTCGCGTGCTCGAGCGACGAGAAGAAGTCGACGTAGTCCGCCACGTCGAAGGGCAGATGCAGCGTCGCCTCGCCGAGTGGGACGCGCGGCCCGTCGTGGCGGCGCGCGCGGTCGAGCGCGGCCGTCCATGCCTCTGGACCCTTCGCCATGAGCGGATTGAGCGACGGCTCGCGGAAGACGCCGCCCAGCCCGGAGAGGTCGACGACCGCGTCGCCGTCGCGCCAGCCGATCCGGGGCGCGCCGCCGCCGGCCGAGAAGACGCCGAAGCCGCTCATGGGCGCGAGGCTACACTGGCGGCGGGCCGGGCTCCGCGCAGTGGGAGCGTGTGAACCGCGTCAGATCCGGAAGGAAGCAGCGCTAAGCATTCCCTTCCAGGTGCGCGGGTCGCCCGGCCCTTA
>JANMWV010000436.1:0-2027 GCA_031394165.1 Actinomycetes bacterium | reverse complement strand
CTCGCGAACTGCGAGCCGACGCTGACCGCGTTCCACATCTTCCACGAGATCGACGAGTCCGATCGCACCGGCTTCCAGAGCGGCGTGCTGCGCGTCGATTTCAGCGAGCGCGACTCCGCGCTCGCGACCCCGAGCTCGGTCCAGCACGCGGTGAAGGCCGACAACGGCTCGTGCCCCGGCGGCGTCTGGCAGACGCTCGGCAACTTCCTCTACGCGACGAACGCCGTCGTGCCGGACTACAAGACGTTCCCCTACCAGGGCGCCCAGCCGTACGCCGCCAAGACGGTGAGCGGCGGCGGCATCTACCTCGCGCTCGACGCAGGCGAGGCGTTCTCGTACACTGTCGCCTTCAAGAACGGCTCGCAGACCGCGAACGCGAACGGCGCGGCGCCGCGGATGACCACGACGGTCAAGATCCCCACCGGTTTCGGCAGCGGCTCCGCGACGGTCGTGCTGAAGGCCGAGACGAACCCGGATCGCACGTCCACTGTGACGGTGCAGCTCGCAAGCGGCACCCAGGGCGGGAGCACCAGCAAGAAGCCGAAGCCGAAGAAGCCGAAGAAGAAGAAGCACTAGGCGCAACCGAGAGGGGTAGGACCGGCCGGCGAGAAAGATGGGCCGGATGGCCTGTTACGGTCTTCAGCGAGTTGCCGATCTACGAGAGATCGCAACCGGGTACCAACTGAGGGGGGTCTCTTGAAGAAGTTTGCTGCTGCAGCCGTCTTGGGCTGCGCGCTCCTGGCGTCGAGCGTCGCCGGAGCCACAACGGGTCGAGCCGCGGGCGCCGCCCATGCGACCGCCGCGCCACCGATCGTCTGGGGGGTCGCCGACGACGCGTCGAAGTTCGCCGACGACGGCGGCGCCTGGTTCTACGGCCAGATGAAGGGCGCGAACCTCAGCACGAACCGCTGGACGCTCGCGTGGGACTCCACGGCGCCGACGGCGATCAAGGAGCTCGCCTTCCTCGAGCGCGCGGCGCCGAAGGCGCAGGCGGCAGGCGTCCACGTCCTGCTCGCGCTCTACGCGGGCACTCCCTCGCCGACCGCGACGCAGCACGACGCGACGCAGTTCTGCGCCTGGGCGGGACAGGTTGCCACCCTCGCCCAGCAGTGGGGCATCCACGACTTCATCGTCTGGAACGAGCCGAACACGCGCCTCTACTGGTCGCCGCAGAAGGACGCCTCCGGAGCGGACATCGCCGCGCAGGCCTACGAGTCGCTGCTCGCCCAGTGCTACGACACGATCCACGCGGCCGACCCCGCCGCCAACGTGATCGGCCTGGGGCTCTCCCCGCGGGCATCGACGAGCGAGTCCACCGAGCCGCTCGTGTTCCTGCGCGACGTCGGCAAGGCGTACAAGGCCTCCGGGCGGACGACGCCGATCATGGACCAGCTCTCGGTCCATCCGTATCCGAACCCGAACAGCCCGACCGACTCGCCGGACGTCGGCTACGAGGTCACGGACCGCTACGGCGTCTCGAACATGGACCGCGTCAAGCAGGCGGTCTACGACGCCTTCAACGGCACCGGGCAGCCGACGACGGTCTCGACGGGCGCACGCGCGTCCTCGTCGGCCGCTGCCTTCAAGGGGCCGCTGACCTTCGTGATCGACGAGATCGGCTGGCAGACGGATACGACGGCGTACTCGCAGTACGTGAACGCCGAGAACGTCGCGACGATCAATGAGCAGACGCAGGCCGACTACATCAAGAAGATGGCGGAGAAATACTTCGCCTGCGACCCGACGGTGGTGAGCGTCCAGCTCTTCCTGCTCGCCGACGAGCGCTATCGCAACGGCAAGGACGCGAACGGCGTCACCCTCGGCGGCGGCTGGCAGAGCGGCCTCCTCACGGCGGGCGGCGAGAACGTCTCCCAGCCGAAGGCGGCGTACTCGCAGGTCGGCGCCGACTTCGCGGCCGGTCGCGGCGCCTGCCACGGCCAGCTGATCAACTGGTCGCCGTCCACGCAGGGCACGAAGCCCACCGACCCGGCCGGCTCGGGCGGCCCGACGGCGAAGCCCAAGCCGAA
>JANMWV010000393.1:0-5977 GCA_031394165.1 Actinomycetes bacterium | reverse complement strand
GGTCGACCATCGTGTTGATCGTGTCCTTGAGCTGCAGCACCTCGCCGCGGACGTCAACGGTGATCTTCTTGGAGAGGTCGCCGGTTGCGACGGCGGTCGTGACGTCGGCGATGTTGCGGACCTGGTCGGTCAGGTTGCCGGCGAGCGTGTTGACGTTGTCGGTGAGGTCCTTCCACACGCCGCTGACGCCTTCGACGTTCGCCTGGCCACCGAGGCGGCCTTCGGTTCCGACCTCGCGCGCAACGCGCGTCACCTCGGAGGCGAACGAGCGCAGCTGGTCGACCATCGTGTTGATCGTGTCCTTGAGCTGGAGCACCTCGCCGCGGGCGTCGACGGTGATCTTCTGTGTCAGGTCGCCTGTCGCGACGGCGGTCGTGACGTCGACGATGTTGCGCACCTGGTCTGTGAGGTTGCCGGCGAGCGTGTTGACGTTGTCCGTCAGCTCCTTCCAGACGCCGCTGACACCCTCGACGTTCGCCTGGCCGCCGAGCTTGCCTTCCGTGCCGACCTCCTTGGCGACGCGCGTCACCTCGGCGGAGAAGGCGCGGAGCTGGTCGACCATCGTGTTGATCGTCTCCTTCAGCTCCAGCACTTCGCCCTTGACGTCGACGGTGATCTTCTTCGAGAGGTCGCCGTTCGCGACCGCGGTCGTCACGGCCGCGATGTTGCGCACCTGGCCGGTGAGGTTCGACGCGAGGCCGTTCACCGACTCCGTCAGGTCCTTCCACGTGCCGCTGACGCCCTTGACCTGAGCCTGGCCGCCGAGTGTCCCCTCCTCGCCGACCTCGCGCGCAACGCGCGTGACCTCGTCCGCGAACGACGAGAGCTGGTCGACCATCGTGTTCACGGTGTTCTTCAGCTCCGCGACCTCGCCGCGCACGTCGACCGTGATCTTCTTCGAGAGGTCCCCGTTCGCGACGGCGGTCGTGACCTCGGCGATGTTGCGCACCTGCGTCGTGAGATTCGCTGCGAGCGTATTCACGTTGTCGGTGAGGTCCTTCCACACGCCGGAGACGCCGCTCACCTTCGCCTGGCCGCCGAGCTTGCCGTCGGTGCCGACCTCGCGTGCCACGCGCGTGACCTCATCGGCGAACGACGAGAGCTGATCGACCATCGCGTTCACGGTCGTACCGATACGGAGGAACTCGCCCTTCACGGGCTGTCCCTCGATCTTCAGCGCCATCTTCTCCGAGAGGTCTCCCTGGGCGACGGCGTCGAAGACGCGCGCGACCTCCGTGGTGGGGCGGACGAGATCGTCGATGAGCGTGTTCAGGGAGGCAATCGTCTCGTCCCACTGGCCGCCGGCGGCCGCGGCCGAGGCGCGCTCGGTCATGCGGCCCTCGCGGCCGATCACGCGGCCGACGCGGGCGACTTCCTTCGTCAGCGCTTCGCGGCGCTCGGCGAGGTCGTTGAAGGCCCGGTTGAGCTCGCCGCCGAGCCCCTGCTTGCGCGTGGGCAGCCGCAGCTGGAAGTCGCCGTCACCCGCTTTCTGCAGTGCCGCCAGGAGCTGCTCGAGCTCGGCGCGCGGGACCTCCGTGGTGGCGCCGGTGGCGACCGCGCCGTTCCGCTTCGCCCCGTTCCCCTTCGCGCGGTTCCCCTTCGCACTGGTCGCACCCGCGCCGTTCGCAGGTGTGCTGGGCTTGCGCGGTGTCCCGGCACGCGCTGGCCCGCCTTGCTTCGGATGCTCGACCGCTGCCACAGGTTGCTTCTCCATTCAGCTCGGTTCGCGACGTACACGCTGTGTAGGTCCGGGTCGCTGGCCCGCTGGGATAGCCATTCCGCAACGAAATGGCGCGGAAACGCCCTCGACCCAGGATTACTGTCTGTAACGAATCTCGCAGCCCGTCAAAACCATGGACACTGCGCGCAGCATAAAACTGCGCGCAGCATAGGCCATTCGGCCTAGGGTGTCCACACCTGAGGCCCAGGGTGTCGACGCGGTAGGTCCTAGGCGCGGTCGAGGGCCTGGACGAGGTCTGCCCACAGCGCCTCGGGGTCCTCGAGGCCGACGCTCAGCCGCAGTAGGCCCGCGGGCACCCGTTCGCCCTCCCAGCGGCGCCGGCTCTCCATCACGCTGGCCGTGCCGCCGAGCGAGGTGGCGTTGATGATCAGCCGCGTCGAGGTCTCGACGAGCCGGGCTCCCTCGCCGCTCTCCACGTCGAAGGAGATGAGGCCGCCGAGGCCCGGGTAGCGGACGATCTGCACCTTGGGATGGCCGGCGAGGCGGCTCGCGAGATCGGTCGCCGTGGCGACCTGGCGGCGGACGCGCACCTCGAGCGTCTTCAATCCGCGGAGGAGGAGCCACGCAGAGTCCGGTGCGGCGACGATGCCGGCGCGGCCGCGGAACGTGCGCAGCTCGGCAGCGAGGTCAGCATCGCGGCAGACGACTGCGCCGAGCAGCGCGTCGTCGTGGCCTCCGAGGTACTTCGTCGCGCTGTGCACGACGAAGTCCGCGCCGTGCTCGAGTGGGCGCAGCAGCACCGGTGTCGCGACCGTCGCGTCGACGACGAGCGGCGCGGGATGCGCCGACGCGGCCTCGAGGTCGGGCATCGTCAGGAACGGATTCGACGGCGCCTCGGTCCAGATCAGCTGCACGCCGTCGGGCGGTGGCCCGGTCTGGTCGTACTCGACGTAACGCAGGCCCCAGCGCTCGAGCGCCTGGAAGGTGACGCCGGTGCCGAAGTAGCACCCGGCCGCGAGTGCGATCGTGTCGCCGGGCTGCAGCAGCGAGAGCACGAGCGCGGTCGTCGCGCCGGCGCCCGACGGGAAGAGCAAGGCGGTGCCACCGTCGAGCTCGCCGAGCCGCGCCTCCGCCTCGGCGCTCGTCGGGTCGCCGTAACGCTGGTAGAAGAACTCGCGTGGCTCGCCGTGCTCGTCGTACGGCCAGATGGTCGAGCGGTCGACGGTGCCCATCGCTGCGAGCCTACTCCGCTGCCACGGGCTCGGGTCGGAGATCCTGAAGGCGCCCCATCCGTGAGAGCGCGGGGAAGAGGCGCGTCCACGTCGCCGCGATCCCGATCATCGTCACGCCGCCCGCGACGACGGCAGGAACGGTGCCGACGAGCCGGGCGAGCGCTCCCGACTCGAACGCGCCGAGCTCGTTCGACGCGCCGACGAAGACCCACTCGACGGCGTTCACGCGGCCCTGCAGCGCCGGCGGTGTCAGCACGGTCACCGTGGTCGAGCGGATGTTGACGCTGATCATGTCGACGAATCCGGTGACGACGAGCGCGGCCAGCGAGAGCGGCAGCCACCTCGAGAAGCCGAAGACGATCATCCCGGCGCCGAAGATCGCGACGACGACGAGCAATGTCGGGCCGGCCGCCGTGCGCAGCGGGCGCCGCGCGAGGAGCAAGGCCGCGGTGAGCGCGCCGACCGAAGGCGCCGTGCGCAGCACGCCGAGGCCGATCGGGCCGGTGTGGAGGATCGACCGCGCGAACACGGGCGCGAGCGCGATCGAGTCGCCGAGCAGCACTGCGAACAGGTCGAGCCCGATGGCGCCGAGCAGCATCTTCGTCCGGACGACGAACCGCACGCCGGCCACGAGGCTTTCCCAGCCCATCGGTTCGCCGGTGATGATCGTCCGCGCCGCACGGGGCAGCAGCAGGATCGCTGCGAGGGAGAGGCTGAGCAGCCCGGCGGCCGCCGCGTAGACCGCGACCGGCTCGATCGCGAAGATGACGCCGCCGAGGGCCGGGCCGGCGATCACCCCGATCTGCCCCGCGACGCTTCGCAGCGCGATCGCGCCCGGGAGCAGCTCGCCCGGCACCAGCTCCGGTGTCAGCGCCCTCGCAGCGGGGTTGCCGATGACGGCGGCGATGCCCGCGACGGCGGCGATCGCGAGGAACGGCCACAGCGTCCGCGCTCCTGCGAGCGTCACGACGAGCTGGAGCACCGCGATGAGGACGTTGAGGACGAGCGCCCCGGAGGCGACGAGCCTGCGGGACACGCGGTCGGCGAGCTGACCGGCCGGCAGCGCGAGAAGTGGGAGCGGCAGGAACTCCATCAGCCCGACGAGGCCGAGGTCGAGGGGGTTGCGGTGGATCGCGTACACCTGCCACCCGATCGCGACCGCGAGCATCTGCGACGCAAGCCCGTTGGTGAGCAAGGACGTCCAGAGCAGCGCGAAATCGCGGAGCTGGAGCGCAGGAGGAAGGCGTCGCCTCACTCCGCGCAGGTTAGGCTCCGACGCATGGCCGACGCACACGAGACGACGCAGCAGAGGCTGGACTGGCTGCGCGAGCTACGGGACAAGGCGATGCATGCGGGCAGCGACAAGGCCGTGCAGCGGCGCCGGGACGACGGGCGCCTGCTTGCGCGCGAGCGCGCGGTGCTGCTCTGCGACGAGGGATCGTTCGTCGAGCTCGACCGCTACGTGCGTCACCGCGAGTCGAACTTCGGGATGATGGAGAAGCGCCCGTACGGGGACGCCGTCGTCACCGGGTACGGCATGGTGTTCGGCCGGAAGGTCTTCGTCTTCTCGCAGGACTTCACCGTCTTCGGCGGCTCGCTGAGCGAGGTGTTCGCCGAGAAGATCTGCAAGGTGATGGATCTCGCAGTGAAATACGGCTGTCCCGTGATCGGCATCAACGACTCCGGCGGTGCGCGAATCCAGGAGGGCGTCGTGTCCTTGGCGGGCTACGCCGAGATCTTCTGGCGCAACGTGCAGTCGTCGGGCGTCGTGCCGCAGATCTCGCTCGTGATGGGGCCGTGCGCGGGCGGCGCCGTGTACTCGCCCGCGATGACCGATTTCATCTTCATGGTCGAGGGCTCGTCGTACATGTTCATCACCGGACCCGACGTCGTGAAGACGGTGACGGGGGAGGAGGTGACGTTCGAGGAGCTCGGCGGAGCGGCGACCCATGCCGCGAAGTCGGGCGTCGCCCAGTTCACGTCGCCCGACGAGGCGTCGTGTCTCGAGGACGCGCGCTACCTGCTCTCGTTTCTGCCGCAGTCGAGCGCCGAGCGGCCGCCGTTCACGCCGCCGACCGACCCGAGCGATCGCGAGAGCGCCGAGCTCGACACGCTGATCCCCGACCACCCGAACAGGCCGTACGACATGCACGAGGTGATCCGGCGGGTGATCGACGACGGCGAGTTCCTCGAGGTGCACGAGCGGTGGGCGCAGAACATCGTCACCGGGTTCGCGCGACTCGGCGGGCGCGCGGTCGGGGTCGTCGGCAACCAGCCGCAGCAGTTGGCCGGAGTGCTCGACATCGACGCGTCGGACAAGGCAGCGCGGTTTGTGCGCACCTGCGACGCGTTCAACATCCCGCTCGTCACGTTCGTCGACGTTCCGGGGTTCCTGCCGGGCACCGCGCAGGAGTGGGGCGGGATCATCCGTCACGGCGCGAAGCTGCTGTACGCGTATGCCGAGGCGACCGTCCCGAAGCTCACGGTGATCACGCGCAAGGCATACGGCGGCGCGTACGACGTGATGAGCTCGAAGCACATCCGCGCTGATTTCAACTTCGCGTGGCCGACGGCGGAGGTCGCGGTGATGGGGCCGGAGGGTGCGGTCAACATCATCTTCCGCGGCGAGCTCGCGGAGGCCGACGACCCGGAGGCGCGGCGTGCGGAGCTGATCGCCGACTACAAGGAGCGCTTCGCGAATCCGTATACGGCTGCCGAGCGCGGCTACGTCGATGACGTGATCGAGCCGCGGCGCACCCGGCCGGTCCTGATCAACGCGCTCGAGACGTCGCTGACGAAGGCCGAGCCGCGGCCGCGACGCAAGCACGGCAACATCCCTCTCAGACGCTTCGCTTCGCTCGCTTCACGGGGGAAACCATGTTTCCCCCGTGGGCCCCCTTCTTCGTGTGCTCGCGGCGGGCGGGTCACTGCTGCGCGGAACAAGTTCCGCTCCGCGACGAAGCGTTAGCTCACGAGCTGCGCCGTACGCTCGGGCACGAGGCCGAGCTCCTCGGAGAACGCCTCGACGATCGCCGGGTCGAACTGCGAGCCGGAGCAGCGCTCC
>JANMWV010000392.1:0-2003 GCA_031394165.1 Actinomycetes bacterium | reverse complement strand
CCCTGACCGACGACCTGGAGCGCGTCGCGGACGCAGCGGCGGGCTTCGCAGCACCGGGCGAGCGAGTCGTCGGCATCCTCGCGACCGAGCCGCTCGGCACGGGTCGCGTGTATCTCTGCGCCTACGAGTCCGACGCGGGCGGGCACGCGTGGCTCGCGCTCGACGACCTCGGCGCACCGGTCGAGAGCCGGCGCGTGCTGCACGACGCCGCGTCGCTCGCCGCGCTCTGCGAGATCGCGGAGGAGACGGCGGGGGGCGGCGACCTGCCGGAGCTGCGGGCCAGCCTTGCCGACTTGCGCGAGCGTGAGGCGCCGGAGGGCATCCAGGCTGCGGAGGAAGCCGCGGTCGCGCTCGAACGGACGCTGCAGCCCGAGCCGCGGCTCGCGACGACCGCCTATCTCGACGCGCTCGGCGTCGCGTCCCGCCGGCTCGAGAAAGCGCTCGGCGACGACGGCGCCTCGCCGTTCGCGGCGGCGCTGCAGCAGGCGCTCCCGGCCGTCGAGGAGCTTGCCGCGGAGGTCGCACGGCGGTACAAGGGGCCGCTGGCCTGAGCACCGCCGCAGGTAGAATCCTCTCCATGGAAGGTGGAGGCGGCTTTGGATTCCCGTTCGGCGGCGACCCGGAGGAACTGATGAAGGGCCTCCGCGAGTTCGCCGAGCAGCAGGCGGAGACGGTGCACGTGGCGCAACGCGAGCAGTTCGCCACCCTGACGTTGAGCACCGCCGTCGAGCTGACCTCGGCCGCACTCTCGCAGCTCGAGCCCAAGGGCGGCATCGACGAGCAAGCGATCGCGCTGCGCGACGCCATGCGGCTGCTCTTCCCCGAGGCGGTGGCGCTCGTCAGCGCTGCGCGCCAGGGCTTCATGCGCGAGTCGTAGCCGCGTCGCGCCGCCTGTGACGCTGCTCGACCGAGCCATCGTCCTGCTGCTGCCGGCCGTCCCGAAGCCGGTCGTCCAGCTGTTCTCCGCGCGCTACATCGCGGGGCCGTCGCGCGACGACGCAGTACGCGTCGTCAAGCAGCTGAACACCGAGGGCAAGCTCGCGACGATCGACGTGCTCGGCGAAGAGATCGCGCACGAGGAGGACGCTCGGGCGATCGCGCAGGCGTACCGCGACGTCTTCGACGAGATCGCGAGCACCGACCTCGACTCGAACGTCAGCGTCAAGCTGACCGCGCTCGGCCTCGGATTGTCTTACGACCTCTGCCGCGCGAATCTCGAAGACGTGGTGCGCCAGGCGAAAGAAGATCGCAACTTCGTGCGCATCGACATGGAGGACTCGTCGGCGACCGACGATACGTTGCGTCTGTACCGCGAGCTGCGCGAAGGCGGGCACGACAACGTCGGCATCGTGCTGCAGGCGTACCTGCGTCGCACGCTCGCCGACATCGACGCTCTCGCCGACTTGCGTCCGAACGTGCGCCTTTGCAAGGGCATCTACGTCGAGCCGTCGTCGATCGCGTTCACCGGCGCAGAGGCGATCCGCGCGAACTTCGTCAGCTGCCTCGACGCGCTGCTCGACGAGGGCGCCTACGTCGGCGTCGCGACGCATGACGAATGGCTGATCGGGCAGGCGCTGCGCCTCGTCGGCGAGCGTGAGCTCGGGCGCGGCGACTACGAGTTCCAGATGCTGCTCGGCGTGCGCGAGCAACGTGCGACCGAGCTCGTGGAGGCAGGCCACCGGTTGCGCGTCTACGTGCCGTTCGGCGAGCGGTGGTACGCCTACTCGCTGCGGCGCCTCCAGGAGAATCCGGCGATGGCGGGCACGATCGCCCGCGCGGCGGTCGGGCGCGTGCTCGGCCGCGCCGGGTGATCTGGCGCTCGCGCGCCTGTCGGCGTACCCTGTCGGCATGACGACCCTGAGCGGACTCGTCGCCGCGATCCTCGCCGCAGCCGGGCCGCCGGCTCACACGACGCAGCTCAACCCCTTCGTTACGGACGCGCGCTTCCGGCTTGCGCCCGTCTGGGTGGTGCAGCGGCCCGATCGGCGCATCCGTACATGCAC
>JANMWV010000348.1:0-7067 GCA_031394165.1 Actinomycetes bacterium | reverse complement strand
CTCAGGCCTGGGGAGCGAGCATGGTCCAGGCCTGAGCCCCCGGATGTGTCTGATTTGGGAGCTCCGCCCCGCGTGACCACCCCTAAGTCGGCCTATCGCTCGATCGCTTCGCTCCAGCGCGACACCGCGCGCTGCCGGGCGTGCGCCGAGGCCGGGTATCGGCTCGAGTCGCTGCCGGTGCGCGCACCGTACGCCGGCCAGCAGGCGTACCTCTTCGGCCAGGCGCCCGGGATCGTCGAAGGCGAGGAGCGCCTCCCGTGGCGCGGCCGGGCCGGCCAGAAGCTCCGCCGCTGGCTCGAGCTCGACGAGAAGGCCTTCTACGCCACCTTCTACTGCGCGTCCGTCACGCGCTGCTATCCGGGCCGCGCGCCTTCGGGCCGCGGCGACCGCGCTCCGACCCCGCGCGAGCAGGACCTCTGCGAGCTCTGGCGCGACCGCGAGCTCGAGCTGCTCCGTCCCCGGCTGATCGTCACCGTCGGCGGCCTCGCGCTCCGGCGCATGCTCGGCCTCACCGACCTCACCGCGGCGATCGGCGAGCAGTTCGACCGCGACGGAGTGCTCGTCGTCCCGCTTCCCCACCCGTCGGGCGCGAGCAGCTGGCCACATGCCCCCGGGAACGCGGAGCGGCTCGAGTGCGCCCTCGGCCTCGTGCGGAGAGAGCTCTCCCGTCTCTAATCTGGCTCGGTGAGCGCAGTCCCCTATCGCACGACCTTCTGGCGCCTGCTCGGCTTCCTGAAGCCGTACCGCGTCGGCCTGCTCGTCTCGACGCTGCTCGCGATCGGCTCCCAGGCCGCGCAGATCGCGCTCGTGTGGGTGACGAAGCACGTGATCGACGCGGGGCTCTCCGCGCACAACCGCCACGCCCTCTGGATGTCCGTGTGGCTGATCCTCGTCTTCGGGCTGATTCGCGCGCTGCTGATGGCAGGACGACGGCTCATCTCCGGTAGGCAGGCACTCGGGGTCGAGTTCGACATGCGCAACGGGATGTACGCGCACCTCGTCCGGCTCTCGTTCGGCTTCTACGACCGCCACCAGACGGGGCAGCTGATGTCGCGGGCGACGGTCGACCTCCAGGGCGTCCGCTTCTTCCTCGGCTACGGCCTCATCTTCTTCTTCCAGAACGTGCTGACGGTCGTCTCCGTGACCGGCGTCCTCTTCTTCTTCCAGTGGAAGCTCGCGCTGATCGCGCTCGCGATCACGCCGCCGCTCGTCGTGCTCGCATATCGCTACAGCCATGTGTCGCATCCGACGCTGCGCGACGTGCAGCAGCGGCTCGCCGACGTCGCAACCGTGGCGGAGGAGAACATCGTCGGCGTCCACGTCGTCAAGGCGTTCGCACAGGAGCCGGCGGAGGAGGAGAAGTTTCGGCTCCGCTCGGAGGCCGTGTTCCAGCGCACGCTCGAGGCGAACCGGCAGCGCGCGTTCTACATCCCGCTGATCTCGTTCGTGCCACTCGTCGCGCAGGGGGCCGTGCTGCTCGTCGGTGCGCGCATGGTCACGCACGGCACGCTCAGCCCGGGAGCGTTCGTCGCCTTCAACCTCTATCTCGCGATGCTCGTGACGCCGCTCCGCTCGCTCGGCATGTGGATCGGCCAGCTCCAGCGCGCCACCGCGGCGGGCGAGCGCATCTTCGAGATCATGGACGAGCCGGAAGAGGTCGCGGACCGCCCCGGCGCGATCGACCTCCCTCCCGGTCCCGGCGAGATCCGCTTCGAGCACGTCGCCTTCGAGTACCTCACCGGCCGGCCGGTCCTCACCGGCGTCGACCTGGACGTCGCTGCCGGCCGCATCGTCGCGCTGATCGGTCACACGGGCTCCGGCAAGACGACGCTCACGTCGCTCGTGCCGCGCTTCTACGACGTGACGGCGGGGCGCGTGACGCTCGACGGCGTCGACGTGCGCGACGTGACGCTGAACTCGCTTCGCCGCGAGATCGGCGTCATCTCCCAGGATCCGTTCCTCTTCTCCGCGACGGTGCGCGAGAACATCACGTTCGGCGCGCCGCACCTGACGGACGAGGAGGTCGAGCGCGTCGCGCGCCTCGCCCAGGCGCACGAGTTCGTCGAGCGGCTGCCCAAGGGCTACGACACGGTGATCGGCGAGCGCGGGGTCACGCTCTCGGGCGGGCAGCGGCAGCGGCTCGCGATCGCACGAGCGCTGGCCGTCGACCCACGCGTGCTGATCCTCGACGACGCCACTGCTTCCGTCGACGCCTCGACCGAAGCGCGCATCCGCCTCGGCCTGCGCGAGGCGATGCGCGACCGGACGACACTGATCATCGCGCACCGCCTCTCGACGATCGCGCTCGCCGACGAGATCGTCGTCCTCAGCGACGGCCGCATCGCCGCACGCGGCGTGCACGACGAGCTGCTCCAGACGAGCCCCGTCTACCGCGAGATCTACGAGCACGGACTGCTCGAGCGCCAGTTCGCCGACGCCGTCGAGGCGCGCGCCGAGATGGAGGACGTCGCATGAGGGTCTGGCAGCCCGGCTCGTCGCTGACGGAGGAGCGCGGCGGCTCGGTCAAGGACTGGTCGTGGCGGCAGACGCGCCGCCGGTTGCTCGTGCTCGTGCGCCTTACGAAGCCGTACCGCGTGCGCACGGCGCTCTCCGCGGTCTCACTGCTGTTCGCGACGGCGACCGCGCTGGCGCCGCCGTTCCTCGCGAAGTACGCGCTCGACGACGCGCTGCACAGCCACGACTACGGCTTCCTGCTGCTGATCGTCGGGGCCTTCCTCGCCTCCGGTCTCGCGTACTGGGGCATGAGCTACGCGCAGACCTATCTCACGGGCTGGGTCGGCGAACGCATGCTGGCCGACCTGCGCGTCGAGCTGTTCGCGCATCTCCAACGGCTGTCGCTCGGTTTCTACGAGCGCAACCGCGCGGGTGTGCTGATCAGCCGCCTGACGAACGACGTCGAGGCGCTCGACCAGCTCGTCACGGACGGCGTGTCGAGCCTCGTGCAGAACACACTCACGCTCGTCGGCACCGCCGTGATCCTCTTCATCCTCGACTGGCGGCTCGCGCTCGCCACGCTGGCCGTGATCCCGCTGATGTCGGTTGGCACCGCCGTCTTCCGAACCCGCTCGACACGTGCGTACCGTGCCGTCCGCGAACGGCTCGGGCTCGTCACGGCGACGCTCGCCGAGGATCTCGCCGGTATGCGCGTCGTGCAGGCGTTCACGCGCGAGACCGCGAATGTCGCGCACTTCCGCCGGGTCAACGAGCGCTACCGCGCATCGAACCAGCAGACGATCATCCTGAGCGGGCTCTACTTCCCCTTCGTCGACCTGCTCTCGTCGGTCTCGCTCGCAGTCGTGATCGGCTACGGCGGCCACCTCTACTTCAGCGGCCAGGTGACGATCGGGACCCTCTTCGCCTTCATGCTCTACGTGCAGAACTTCTTCGAGCCCGTTCAGCAGCTGTCACAGCTCCTGAACACCTTCCTCTCCGCAACCGCCGCGCTCGACAAGATCACCGACGTGCTCGACGAGGAGCCGACGGTGCGCGACCGCAACGGTGCGGGAGCGCTGCCGCGGATCGCCGGTCACGTGCGCTTCGAGCACGTGCGCTTCGGCTACGGCACCGGTGAGGACGTGCTGCACGACCTCGACCTCGACGTTCCCGCAGGCACGACGGTCGCGCTCGTCGGTCACACCGGCGCCGGCAAGTCCACGATCGCCAAGCTGCTCGCGCGCTTCTACGAGCCGCGCGACGGCAGCATCCTCATCGACGGGCTCGACCTCAACGACGTCACACAGGCGTCGCTGCGACGCCAGCTCGGTGTCGTGCCTCAGGAGGGCTTCCTCTTCGCGGGCACGGTCGCGCACAACATCGCCTTCGGCAAGCCGGAGGCGTCGAGCGACGAGATCGTCCGCGCGGCGCAGACCGTCGGCGCGCACGAGTACATCCTGCGGCTCGAGAACGGCTACGAGACCCAGCTCGGCGAGCGCGGCTCACGCCTCTCGCTCGGCCAGCGCCAGCTGATCGCGTTCGCACGCGCCCTGCTCGCCGACCCGCGCATCCTCATCCTCGATGAGGCGACTTCGTCGGTGGACATCGGCACGGAGCGGAAGATCGAGCAGGCACTGCACGTGCTGCTCGAGCGCCGCACCGCGTTCATCATCGCGCATCGTCTCTCGACCATCCGCGATGCGGATCTGATCGTCGTGCTCGAGCACGGCCGCGTCGTCGAGCAGGGCTCCCATGAGGAGCTGCTCGCACGACGCGGCCTCTACACCTCGCTCTACGGCGACTGGGCCTCGGACGCGGCGTAGCCGCTAGCCGGGCCAACTCTCGACGGGGTAGTCGGCGACGGGGACGACGACCGAGCCGGCGAGCTTGTCGTGCCAGGTCTGCTTCTCGGCGTCCCAGAGCATCCAGAAATAGCCGAGTAGAAGTGGAATCGCCGACAGGATCCGTCCGAAGTAGCGCAGGATCGCCCGGCTCGTGCCGATCGGGCCGCCGTCGCGAAGATCGTAGACACGGATCCCGAGCGCCTTCTTGCCGATGGTCTGGCCGGATGCGCTGCCCTCGAGGTAGCCGTAGTACGCGATGCCGATCGCAAGCGTGGCGATCCCGCCGAGCCAGCGGCCGAGCGCTGCCTGCACCACCCCGGTGACGATTCCGAGCAGGATGCCGTCCACGAGCGCAGCGACGAATCGCCGGCCAAACGACGCGCGCGGTCCAGATGGTGACGCCATTGGTCTCCTTCGGTCAGAGCGTGGGTTCGACCACCGACTACGCGGCGGACGCTAACAACGTCACCGGCGGTTGCGATCCCGCCAGGCCTGCACGATTGCGAGGCGCTGCATGATCGTCGGATGGTTCTCGAGCATCACGTACTCGAACGCCGAGGCGTTGGGCTCGCTGAGCGTCGTCGGCACGAAGCGACGGAAGAGCGCGGTCGCGCCGGCGGGGTCGCGCGTCGCCTGCAGCGCCGACCAGTCGGCCTCAGCCTCCATGTGGCGTGTAATCGTGTTCTGAAGCGGTTGCGCGAGCAGGTTCAGCGCGACGAGAACGAACAACGAGAGCGGCACGGCGACCGGCTCCACCATGCCACCGCGGCGCCGGGTCAAGCGGGCGATCAGGAACGTCCCGGGAAAGGCGAACAGCGCGTACCAGCCGACGTCCTTCCAGATGTGGTTGTGCGCGAGGTGGCCGAGCTCATGCGCGATCACGACCGTCACCTCGCGCGGCGTGAACTCGTCGACGAGCGTGTCGAAGAGGACGACGCGGCGGCTCGGGCCCAGCCCTGTCGCCTCGGCGTTGGGGAGCGAGGTGACGTCGCGGACGGACTCGACGACGATCGGCACACGCCGCACGTGCTCGATCCGCTCGAGGCGCACTGCGGCGGCGCGTAACTGGGGGCTCTTCAGCCGGTCGGTCGGGATGAGGTATGGGTTGATGAACGCGAACAGCAGCGCGAGCCCGATGAACGCGGGCGCGCCGGCGACCCACCAGTGGTCGCCGAGCCGGCGCGCGATCCCCATCACGATCGCGAGCGCGAGACAGAGGAAGACGAACTGGCCACCGAGCGCGAGCCAGTTCCCGAAGATGCTGCTGACATAGCCGACGTGCGTCAGGTGGTGCCGCCGCTGCCACCAGAGCTCGGCGACGCTGAACGGGAGCTGCGCGGCCCACACGAGCGCGAACCCGATCATGCCGAGCAGCATCCCGGTGCCCAGGCGGCCGGCTGCCGACTCGCGCGTGAAGCGGGCGGCGCCTTTCCACGCATAGAGCGCGAGCGTCCCGAGCTCGGCGAGCGTCGCAAGCACCCAGTCGGCCACCTGAAAATGCCCGAACGACTCCGCCGCGCGCAGCTGTGCGGCAGAGAAGTAGGCGTGCTCGTCGAGGTGCGGCAGGCGCAGCGAGGGTACGACGCTGGAGCTCCAGAGCAGCCACGCGCCGACCGCCCACACCACCGCGAGCACGAGAGCGAGTGCTGCGCGCGCGAGCGCGCGCCGGCTCACGCCGTCTCGTCGTACGCCGGCTGCTGCATCTCGGCGGAGCCCTCCAGCGGGCTCGCGTGCGGATACGCGTCCGTGAGGAGCAAGGCGTACGCGTTCACCTGCGCGCCGTAGCGCAGAGCGTATGCCGACAGGTTCCGCAGGCCCCAGGGCGCGGCGCCGGTCGCGAGCGCGACGAACCAGGTGAAGAACGCCGCGACGAGCAGCCCCCAGCTGAGCGCGCCGCTGACGAGGAGCGCCGGGATCGCAGCGAAGATCCGGAAGAACGTCGTCGTGCGGTTCTGGCGCGCGGGCGGCGGCAGTTCGAGGTCGAGCGGATACTGCCCTGGCTCGCCGACGAAGCCGGGGAACGGATTCGCCGCGAGGTAGAGGACCGCCCGGACGTGCAACGAGTAGCGCACGTAGCGAGAGAGAAAGCGGTGCAACGACGCCGGCGGCGTGCCCGTGAAGAGTGTCGCAAACCAGTTGAGGATGGCAACGACAATCGCGATCACGGACCACAGCGAGAGCCAGACGATGTGCGGAATGGCGAGCGGCAGCCGGAAGAAGACGGTCACCCGCGAGAAGCGAAGGTCGTAGGCGTCGCCGACGAGGTGTACGGCATGCGCCGGCGGCCGCGGCACGTCGGCGAGCATCGCGGTCGGGTCGGCGCTCGGATACCGATCCGTGATGAGAAGCAGGTACGCCATCATCTGCGCCGTGTAGCCGACGCTGTACGCACCCGCGTCGCGCAGCCCTTTCGGCATCTCGCCGCGGGCCATGCTCGCGAACCAGCCGAGCACCGCGCAGACGCCGCCGAGCGCGCCTCCGCCGCCGCCGCTGTAGCGCGCGCTCTTACCGCGTCCCGTGGAGAAGCGGATGTTGCCGCCGCCGCCGAGCGCGGACGAGAGCAGCAGCGTCGGCACCGCGAGGAAGATGCGGAAGAACGTCTTCCAGCGCGGCTGCGGCGCGGGCCCGGGCAGCATCACGTCGATCGGGTACTCGCCCTCCTCGCCGACGAAGCCGGGATACGGATTGCCGACCAGGCCGACGTACGCGTTGACATGCGTGAGGTAACGGACGTACGAGCACATGAAGCGGTGCAGGCCGTCCGGCGGC
>JANMWV010000327.1:0-4546 GCA_031394165.1 Actinomycetes bacterium | reverse complement strand
CTCGGGATGCCGGACGTTGAACGCCGGCAGCCAGGCCACATCGGCGGAGATCCTGGCCCCGGCGGTGCGGAGGTCAGCAAGGATTCGCTCACGTCGATCGGGCGTGAGCCGAGAGGTCGGCACGCAGATCGTGAGCGCCGCGAGGATGACGCCGGACGCGTTCACGACCGGGACCGACGCGGCGTAGAGGCCGACGGCGGTCTCCTCGTCGTTCTCCGCGTACCCGTTCGCGCGCACCCCGTCGAGGATCGCGCGCAGCTCGAAGAGCCCGTTCAGGCGGCGGCCGGTCGGGGTGACGAGCAGCTTGCCGCCGTAATCGGCCGCGAGCGCGTCGTAGGGCCGCCCGGCCAGGATCACCCGCCCGCTGGCCCCGGCGAACGCCGGTGTGCGACTGCCGACGTGGGTGACGAGCCGGATCGGGTGCGAGGTCTCCTCGAGTGCGATGTAGACCGTCTCGGCCCCGTCCAGAACGGCCAGGCAGACGGTCTCGTCGTGTTTCGTGAGCAGGTCCGCGGCGACGCTCCGGAAGCCGATCACGATCGGCAGCTCGGCCGAGTGCGCGCCCATCCCGAGCGCGCGGATGCCGAGGTCGAAGCGGCCGGAGGCGTCCCGGAACGCCCAGCCGCGGTCGAGGAGGACCGCGCAGATCCGGTGCAGGGTGCTCTTCGGGAGATCGAGCTCCCGCGAGAGCTCCGCGAGCGGCAGCGCACCCTGCTCGCCCAGCAGCTCGAGTACGCTCAGCGCCGCCTGCACGCCGGCCGAGCTGAGCCGACGCGCTCCGGCCGCCTCGATCTCGATCGCGTCCGAACCGACAGCGTCAGATTGGGTCACGGTGTTGAACCTCGGTCCATATATCGAATAGGTAGACCACGATTTTACCGGAGTGACGGGGAAATTGTTGACCGATCGGCGAGAGCGCGCGTAGACTCGACCCAGCTTTGGAACGTTGGGCCGAACACAGAATACGCGGGGCGCGCACATGGACATGAACCTCGAGGACATGGACGGCCGGCTCGGCGAGGGCTGGGGCGGCGTCAAGCCCAACGGGAGCCACGTCAACGTCGTGCTCGCGCGGCGCGGGAGCCCGACGGCAGCCGCCGCGCTGAGCATGCTCGCGCATCCCTCGCCCGGCCACACGCCCGTGCTCGTCTGCGTCGGCAAGACGGAGGCCGAGTACGAGCCGGTCTGGCCGCCGACGCTGATGATGAACAAGGCGACCGCGACCGACGATGCCCACCAGACGATCACGTGGGGCGCTGCGCAGCTCGGGATCGCCCAGGGCGTCCTCGACGCGGTCGCGGACGGGCTGATCGAGGCGAGCGGCGACCTGCTCGTCCTCGTCGCGGTGTGGGTCGATCCGCGCGCGTCGGACGAGACGGCGGTGCGGCTCGCCAACCGCGCGGCCGTGCGGAAGGCGATCGACGGCTGCGTGAACGGCCGCGACCCGGCCGCGGCGGCCGCTCTCGTCGAGCGGCGTGACGAGCTGGCAAGTCCGTTCTACACCGGCGACTGATGCGCATCACCGCCGTCGAGACCCGGACGTACCGATACCCCCTGGACCCGCCCTTTCGGGCGGCCTGGGACCCAATCCCGCGCGAGTCGCAGGAAGCCACCGTCGTCGTCGTCTCGACCGACGACGGCGTCACCGGGATCGCCGCCGGCGGCGACGGCCTGCCGGACCGCGGGGTGCTCGAGCGCTTCCTCGTCGGCGTCGACCCGCTGCGCACGGAGGTCGTGCGCGAGATCTGCGAGACCGTCGACTTCCACGGTGGTCGGCCCTGGGCCGTCGAGGTGGCCGTCTGGGACCTCGTCGGGAAGGCGCTCGCGACGCCGCTCTGGCAACTGCTCGGCGGCCGCTCCGACTCGCTGATCGCCTACGCGTCGAGCGGCGAGCTCCTCTCCGCCACCGAGCGCGCGGAGCGCTGCGTCGCACTCGCCGAGCGTGGCGTGCAAGCGGTCAAACTCCGCTTCCACCACGCGGACTGGCGCGACGATCTCGAGGTCGTCAAGGCGGTGCGCGACGCGGTTGGCGACCGGCTCCGGATCATGGTCGACGCGAACCAGGGCTGGCGGATGCCCGGCGACCGGGAGCCGCGCTGGGACGTCGCGACCGCGGCGCAGTGCGCCCGTGCGCTCGAGGAGCTCGGCGTCTGGTGGCTCGAGGAACCGCTCCGCACCGACGACCCGCTCGGCTACGCGGCGCTGCGCGGCCGCACCGGCCTCCGGATCGCAGCGGGCGAGATGGTGCGCTCCACCTCCGAGGCGCGCGACCTCGTCGTGCGCGGGCTCGTCGACGTACTGCAGTGCGACGTCCTCTTCGTCGGCGGCATCGGCGGCTGCCGGCGCCTCGCCGCCCTCGCCGACCTGCACGGCCGTGCCTGGTCGCCGCACACCTGGTCGAACGGGCTCGGCTTCGTCGCGAACCTCCACGCCGCAATGGCGTTCTCGACGGTGCCGTACATCGAGGTGCCCTACGACCCGCCGACGTGGTCGGCGGAGCGGCGCGACTGGCTCCTGCCGGAGCCGATCGAGATCGCCGCCGACGGGACGGTCAAGCCGCCCGCGGGACCCGGCCTCGGCGTCGACGTGGACCTGGACGCGCTCGAGCGCTGGCGGATCGCGTGACGGCCGTCGCCCGGCGAGGGCCGCGTACAGTTGTGATCGACGATCCCCAGCTTCCAGGAGGCGCACCGTGACCACCCAGACCATCGACGACGTCCTGACCGGCGTCACGATCCGCTCGCAGGCGTTCCTCGACGGCGAGTACGTCGACGCCGCTTCGGGCGAGACCTTCGACTGCGTCAGCCCGAGCACGGGCCGCACGATCGCGCAGGTCGCCTCGTGCGACGCGGAGGATGTCGACCGCGCCGTCTCCGGTGCGCGGCGCGCCTTCGAGTCCGGCGTCTGGTCGCGACTGGCGCCGAAGCAGCGCAAGCGTGTGCTGCTGCGCTTTGCCGAGCTGATCCTCGAGCATCGCGACGAGCTCGCGCTGCTCGAGACGCTCGACGTCGGCAAGCCGATTCGCGACTCTCGCGGGGTCGACGTACCGCTCGCCGCCGAATGCATCGCGTACTACGGCGAAGCGATCGACAAGATCTACGACGAGATCGCGCCGACAGGACCCGACGACGTCGTGATGGTCGTGCGCGAGCCGCTCGGCGTCATCGGCGCAGTGGTGCCGTGGAATTTCCCGTTGCTGATGGCGAGCTGGAAGATCGGGCCCGCGCTCGCGACGGGGAACAGCATCGTGCTCAAGCCGGCCGAGCAGTCGCCGCTGACCGCGCTGCGCATCGCGGAGCTCGCCTCGGAAGCCGGCGTGCCCGACGGAGTCCTGCAAGTCGTGCCCGGCTTCGGCGAGACCGCGGGGCAGGCGCTCGGCCGGCACATGGAGGTCGACCTGGTCGCGTTCACCGGCTCGACCGAGGTCGGCAAGCTCTTCCTCCGCTACAGCGGCGAGTCGAACATGAAGCGACTCGCGCTCGAATGCGGCGGCAAGTCCCCACACATCGTCATGCAGGATTGCGGAGACCTCGACGCTGCTGCGGAGGCGGCGGCGTGGGGCGTCTTCTACAACCAGGGCGAGGTGTGCAACGCGGGCTCGCGCCTGCTCGTGCACGAGTCGCTGAAGGACGAGTTCCTCGAGCGCGTCGTCCGCATCGCAGAGACGATTCGCCCGGGCGACCCACTCGACCCGGAGACGCAGATGGGCGCCATCGTCGACGAGACGCAGCTCGACCGGGTGCTCGGCTACATCGAGACTGGCCGGGCCGAAGGCGCCGACCTCCACTTCGGCGGGCGACGCGTGCGCGAGGAGAGCGGCGGGTACTTCGTCGAGCCCACGATCTTCGACGCAGTGTCGAACGACATGCGGATCGCACGGGAGGAGATCTTCGGGCCGGTGCTCTCGACCCTCGCGTTCACCGACGAGCAGGAGGCGGTCCGGATCGCGAACGACACCGTCTACGGTCTCGCTGCGGCGGTCTGGACGAGCGACGTGTCGCGCGCGCATCGCATGGCACGCGAGCTCCGCGCCGGAGTCGTCTGGGTCAATTGCTTCGACAAGGGCGGCATCACCGCACCGTTCGGCGGCTTCAAGCAGTCAGGCTTCGGCCGGGACAAGTCGATGCACGCGCTGGAGAAGTACACGGATCTGAAGACGATCTGGATCGCGATCTAGCCGGCTCTCCCTACAGATCAGGAGGTCGCATGCCCGCGGGCTCACCCGGTCCCCGCCGGTAGTTCGGTGACGGCATCGTCGGGAGTCCGGCGGCGCGCCAGGCGGCGAAGCCGCCGACGACGTCGCCCGTGCGCCCGAAGCCGAGGTCGACCAGGCTGGCAGCGGCGAAGACGGAGGAGCAGCCGTGGTCGCACAGAAGCACGATCCGGTCGTCGAGGCCGCCGACGTGCGGGTTGCGCCAGGCGCTGTCCGGTTCGAGGCGCCACTCGAGCACGGTGCGCGGGATGTGGAGTGAGCCGGGAACGATCCCGTCGCGCTCCCGGTCGACGTCCGCGCGAATGTCGATGAGCAATGCACCCTGCTCGACTG
>JANMWV010000312.1:0-8534 GCA_031394165.1 Actinomycetes bacterium | reverse complement strand
GCCGCCGGCCGCCAGCACCGCCGAGCTGGTGCAGTCCAGCACCGTCGCCGACCAGGAACAGCCGCCACCAACATCCGTCCAGAAGGCAAGCGTGATCGTGCCCGGCCCACTCAACACGTCATGGACGGCCAGGCCGTGCGCCGCATCGGGGCCCGCGTTGCCGACCGTGAGCACATAGGCGAGCGTGTCACCGACGACCGCCGACTCCGGCCCCGACTTCGTCACCGACAGATCCGCCGTGGCCACAGCAGCGGACGTCGCGAACGCGGCGATGTACGTGCTGAAGTGCGGAAGCGATGCCGTCACGGTGTGGTGCTGAGCGTCGACAACGGAGTCGATCCTCTGTGGCCCGCCGTTCGGGTCGAGGTAGTAGATGCTCGGCAGGTCCTGCCTCGATCCTGGGTCGTAGGCGATCGTCAGCTGCGGCGCTGCGGCGAAGTGGTCGACGCGCGCGCCCGACACATCGACCGCCGAGAGGTCGTAGGCAGGCGAGGCCGCGACGATTGTCGCCGGCGGCGTGGCCGAACCGACCGTGACGACGACATTGGTGTCAGTCGGCACGCTTCCCGCCGCGAACGTCACCGACGCCTTCGCGTCGGTGCTCGTCGCCATGCCCCCGGCCGTGGGAGTGATCGTTGCCGGTGCCGGCGAGGCCGAGCCTCCGCTGCCGCTGACCGGCGCACTTCCGCCCGTCCCCGAGGCGCCGGTCTGCTGAGAGCCTGGCGTGCTCGAAGCGGCAGACGAATTCGAGCCGGGCGTCGAGCCGCTGGCGGAAGCGCCGTTGCCGCCTGCGGCGGTGGTCGTGCCCGGCTGCGGTGCCGACGCCCCGGCTCCCCCTGCCGCTGCCGCGCCCGAACTGTCGGCCGGCGGATTGCTATCGGCCGGCAGATTGGCGACCGTAGTCGAATCTCCGCCGCCTGCGGGGGGCGGCGTCCCCACGCTGAACAACTGCATCGTGCCGGGCTCGCGCTTCCGAGGCGCCTCCGCCGGTGCCGGATCGGCGGGCGTTGCAGGCGGCGCGTCGGCGGTCGTCGCGGGTGCAGCGGGCTGAGCCGGCTGCGGCGCCTGTTCGAGCGTCGGCACCCCGCCGCCGATCGTCGTCTCGACCGTCGGCGCATTCGCGAACGGGTCGGTGCTGTTCCCGTGCCGCGCCCGGGACGGCGGCAGAATCGTGTGACTGTCGGTGTAGACCGGCAGCAGGCGATGGTGCGACGTGCGGTGTCTCAACCTGGGGGAGCTAGCCGGCACGGCGGCCGTTTGCACCGCAGGAGTCGTTGCCGGCTTGCCCATGGCGCGATCTGCCGCGACGATCGTCGGCACGCGTAGAAGCGGAAAGGAAATGCTCGGCACGGAGAGCGAGACGAACGGCGTTGGGCTCGCGCTCGCGCCCGGCGTGAGAAACGAGGCGGCAACCGGCGCGACGTGCAGCAAGGCGAGGTTGAGCATCGCAACGACCGCGATCGACTTGCCCACTGCGCCTCTCCGCGCGCCAAGCAGAGCGAACGGATCGCGCGCGTGCGGCCCTGCTGTCGTGCGTGTCGCCAACCCTTCCCCCCACCGCAAAGGTGATGCCGCCGAGACGACCGAACTGCCCTGTTTCGAACCGTTCCACAATGCTCGACCGGATTCAATAGGCCGAGCGACCTATTCCTCGCCCGTCCCACGGCGCCCGACCGGCGCGCAGTAGGCCCAGCGACCCATCTTCGTAACGTCCGCAGTTCTCCTTCTGAGCGTTACTGCGGCGGAGCGGGCACGGCGAGGCCGTGCTCGACGAGGTGTCGCGCCAGGCGCTCCGCGAAGACGGCGAACTCGTCCTCGGGCGCGCCCAGCCCTTGCGCGATCTCGCCGAGGCGTTCGCGCAACGGCTGCTGCCCGTCGAACGCCGCGACCAGCATCGCGCCGTAGGCGTCGAGGTTGACGCCAAAGCCGATGCCGGTCTCGAGCCGCGCCGCGGCGGTCACGAACGTCCAGGTTCCCGCGTCGAGTCGCGCCGTGCGGTCGACGAACGCGCCCTCCACGAGCACGAGGGGGACGTCGAGCACCGAGTCGAGCACGTCCGGCGCCGCGAACATCCGCTGCAGCTGATCGGACGCGGGATTCAGGCGGTCGGCCGGCAGCTCGGCCGCACGCACCCAGTTCCCTCCGCCGCTGCGGCGACGCAGCACGATCGTCCCGTAGCCGATCGACTCGATCCCGAGCTCCTGGTAATAGTCGAGCCACGCGTCGACGCGTTCTGCGTACCCCTCGGTCTCCGTGCCTGCCGCCCGGTTCCAGGATGCGGCGGTGCCGAGGGCGTCGTCGGTGCCGCTGTGGATGATCCAGGCGTCGCAACCGTTCCCTTCGAGCCAGGAGCGCGGGCGCTCGAGCGGATCCTCGCCGGCGATCCAGCTGACCATCACCGTGGCGAAGCCGCCTTCGGCGAGGTGCGCCGGCAGCTCGGCGACGAGGTCGCTGCTCACGGTGTCGCCGGGCTTGCCGCTGTCGCGAAAGATGAGCGCCGTCTCGGGGGAGATCACGTACGGCGGGTTGGAGACGACGAGGTCGAACTGCTCGTCGTGCACGGGCTCGAAGAAGCTGCCCGCGCGAAACTCGATGTTGTGGACGCCGTTCAATCCTGCGGTGAACTCGGCGAAGCCGAGCGCGCGCTCGTTGACGTCGGTCGCGACGACGCGCTGCGCGTGCTTGGACATGAGCAGCGCCTGGATGCCGTTGCCCGTGCCGACGTCGAGCGCGGCCTCGACGGGCCGCCGCACCGTCAGGGACGACAGTGCGAGTGACGGCCGGTGCACGCTGGCGACGTGGTCGGCGTCATGCCTGTCGGTCCGATCTGCCGCGATCAGCAGGTCGTCGTGCGGCACGATCCGCAGCAGCGGCCGCAGCAGGCCTGCCGCCTCCTCGGCGACGCCGAGCCGCACGAGCAGCTCCGCGTCGAAGGGAGCAACCGCGGCCTCCGGCACGGCGAGGCCGAGCAGCAGGAGGCGAATCAGGCCGGCGAGTGGAGCCTCGACGGTTGTGAGCCGCCGCTCGTGCAGTGCGAGGTCGAGACCCGCCGAGACCAGCTCGGTCGCGCTGTGCAGCGCGTCGCGGACGCGCGGCCCGTCGTAGCCGGCGTCCTGAAGCGCGGTGCGCAATGTCTGAACGTCGGCGGTCGAGCCGCCGGGCGGCCTCGAGTTGCCGGGCGGGGGCGAGGCGGCAACGGCCGCCGCGCCCCCGACTCCGGCTTCCATCAGCGGTTCTGTATCAGGTCGAATGCGAACACGATCGGCGTGGTGTCGCCGGCTCGCGTGTAGCTCCACTCGATCTTGTGGAAGTTCAGGCTGATCGACTCCGACGGCGTGTCGTTGTTGGCGCCCTCGGATCCGCCGGCCTGGAAGCTCGAGATGAGCACATCCTCCATCTTGATCTTCAGGTACTCGTTCGCCTGGGGCTGGCTTTCGCCCTTGATGAAGGTGAGGAGCGCCGTTGCGATGTGCTTGCCGGTCGCGCAGGCCTTCAGGAGCAGCGGCGACGAGGACTGCGAGTCCTGGACGAAGTGCAGGTCCTGGAAGCTCACCTTCCCCGTTCCTCCTCCTCCACCGGAGCCGACGCTGCTTGCGTTCGTCTCGCCCCACGACCACGACAGCACCTCGATCCACTTCTCGTGGCCCTTGGCGGTCACCTCACCGTCGATTCCATCGAATTTCATGTAGATCGGCATTCGTCTCTCGTCTCCTCTACGAGCTCAGGGTCAGGTCGAACTCGGCGGTGCCGTTGCCTCCGAGCTCGCGGAGCCGCTGGGTCGCGGCGTACGAGCCCTTGGCGTTGGCGTACGCGCCGGTGCCGCCGACGATCGCGAAGACCGCCTTGCCGAGCACCGACGTGCCCATGCCGATGAGCGTTCCTTCGGGGAGCACGAACGTGTGCACCTCGACACTCGCATCGGCGCGGGTGTGGCCGCCTGGTGCGGCCTGGATCGCGAGCCGTGAGCCGTAGAACTGCCCGACGAGCTTCTTGCGGCCGTCGAGCAGATCGCCGTACACGGCACCGTGATCGCCGAGCTGGATCGCCTCGCCGGCCTTGCGGTCCGACGTGGCGAGCCTCCAGTTCACGCCGTGGAGGCGAAGCCCGCCTCGGCCGGCGTCGAGCCTGGTGGCGGCGCTGGCTTTTCCGCCTGTGGCCGAGAGCCCGATCGCTCCCGCGGCCAGCACGAGACCGCGCTTGAGGACGCTACGGCGGCTGTGGCCGTTCATCGTCGCGTGCTCGGTCACGGCTGACCTCCAATCGTGTTCATCCTTGCCCCGAGGAAGTCGACGTGGACGTCGCCGTTGGGGCCCTTGAGCAGGATGCCCGCGTTCGACAGCGTGATCATGAAGACGCCGTTCGGGCTGACGGCACGTGAGATCGTGCCGGCGGCGCCCTGATCACCCTTGTCGCCCTGCAGTCCCTGCAGCCCCTGGATTCCTTGGATTCCCTGGGGGCCGGTGATGCTCCACGTGACGGTCGCGTCCCTCCTGTGGCAGCCGGGCTTCTTCTGGCCCCGGTCCAGCAGGTAGAGCACGCCGTCCTCGTGGCTCGCGCACGCTGTGATCGTGTTGTTGTCCGTCGCGGAGTGGCCGGCCCATGCGGCACCGACGGTGAAGCCCGCGACGGCGGTCAGGAGCCCGAGCGCGTAGCCCAGGACCTGCCGGTGAAGCAGTCGCTTCATCTGCACCTCCCTCTCCCCTTCCGACCCCGGTCCGAAGTTCCGGGTGCGCAGATGCTGACAGGGTGCGCTCCTCGTTTCAAGAGGCGACGCGGTTTCGGGTCGGCGAACGGCCCGGCCGCTAGATTCACGGCGTGAGCGGAACCGTCGTGCGGATCTCGATTGCGCCCGTGAAGTCGCTCGGGCTCGTCCACCCGGAGGAGATCGAGCTCGGGCGGCACGGTGTCGCCGGCAACCGCCGCTTCTGGCTCGTCGACGAGGACGGCCGCCTGTTCAACAACAAGCGCTGCGGCCCGCTGGTGCGCATCCGGCCCGACTGGGACGAGGACAGCCGAACGCTCGCGCTGACGCTGCCCGACGGCGAACGCGTCAAGGGCGTCGTCGAGCTCGGCGAGCCGGTGGAAGCGGAGATGTACGAGCACCCACACCCGTCGCGACGCGTCGTCGGACCCTGGGAAGAGGCGATCTCGCGCGTCGCCGGGCAGCCGCTGACGCTGCTCTGGGCGGAGGACCACGCGACCGACCGCGGCTATCGCGGCGGCGACGTCTCACTCGTCTCGCGCGCGTCGCTCGAGCGGCTGCGCGAAGAGGGCGGCGCCGATCGTCCGGTCGACGGCCGGCGCTTTCGCATGCTGCTCGAGATCGACGGCGTCGGCGCGCACGAGGAGGACGAGTGGCTCGGCACGCAAGTGCAGGTCGGCCACGCTGTGCTGGTGCTGAACGGCGACATCGGACGCTGCGTCGTCACGTCGCACGATCCCGACACCGGCGTCACCGATTTCGACACGCTCGGCACTCTCGCGCGCTACCGCCGCGAGGGCCGCAACGAGCCGTTGCCGTTCGGCGTCTATGGCGCCGTCGCCCTCCCGGGCCGCGTGCGCGTGGGCGATGCCGTGCAGCAACTCGATCGCGTGCCGCTCGTCAGCTCATAGCACGAGTGCTATGATTATTCGGTGGCTTCAGCTCGTGTCCGCCAAGAAACGGCGCGCCCTCTCGAGAGGCTGCGCGAGCGCATCGCGACGCGCGACCGTGGCTGGTTCTTCGCGGCGATCGCCGAGAAGGTCTCCGAGCGCCGAGGCGCGATCGGCATGTCGCAGCGCCAGCTCGCAGAGCTCGTCGGCACGACGCAGTCCGCGATCGCGCGCCTCGAGCGCGGCGGCCGGCCGCCCCGCATCGACACGTTGCTGAAGATCGCCGAGGCGCTCGAGTGCGAGCTCATCGTCGATCTCAAGCCGCGCTCGTCGTAGGGTCTCGCTGCGATGATGGTCGTCGCCTGTCTCGGCGATTCGATCACCGCCGGGTCACCGCTCTGGGATCCGGACCGGGACGTGCGCGCGCGGATCGGCGCGGCGCTCGACGAACGCAGCCAGTGGGAGTGGTGGGCGGCGCGGCGCGACCCGTCGCTCGAGCTCCGCAACAACGGCGTCTACGGACAGCGCACCGATGAGATCGCCGGCAGGCTCGAAGCCGCCGCTGCAGGCGCGGAGGTGCTGATCGTGCAGGGCGGCATCAACGACGTTGTACAGAAGCGTCCCGTGGAGCAGGCGGCGGCGAGCCTCGCCGCCATCGTCGTGCACGGCCGCCGGCTCGGGCTTCGCGTCGCGCTCGCGGATGTGCTGCCGTGGAACAACGGTGACACACGCGCGGCGACCGACATCGCCCGTCTCAACACCCTGATAACGGCGATCGCGCACGAGCTCGGCGTGCTGCTGCTGCCGTTCCACGACACGCTCGTCGACGCCGAACGCCCGCAGCGGATGCGCGACGAGTGCACGGACGACGGCGACCACCCGTCCGTCGAGGGCCATCGCCTGCTCGGCGAGCGCGCCTTTTCGCTGCCTTAGAAGCTCTAACTAAACGAGCACGGGCCGCCGGAACGCGCTGTGCACGCACGCTGCCGCGTCCTCGGTCGCGCCCCTAGCTCCGCAATCGCCCGCTCCCAGCGTCCTTGCATCGCACGCACCCATCGCGCCCCGTCAGCGCGTGGGTCATTCAGTTAGAGCTTCTTAGAGCTCGAGCTCGAGGCCGTCGTACGCGCGCTTGACGCCGCCGTTCAGCGGCAGCTCGTCGGGGCGGTGGATCACGACGAGTCGCTTTGCGCCGGAGGCCTCGAAGGCGGCGACCGCCTCGTCGGCGCTGAGGTGGCCGCGATCGGCGGCCGGCTCCGGATCGGCGAGAGTCGCCTCGCAGAGGAAGACGTCGGCGTCGTGAGCGAGCTCGGTGAGCTTGGCGGTGGGCGCCGTGTCGCCGGAGTAGGCCACGGTCGCGTGGCCGTCGGTCACGCGCAGGCCGAACGTCACCTCCTGGTAGTGCGTGAGGCGTACCGGCGTGACCTCGAAGCCGCCCGCTCGGAACGGGACTTCGTCGGCGTATTCGCGGACGACGAACGCAGTGTGGAGCTTTGCGCCGAAGCCGAGCTTCCCGCCGAGCGCGGCGAGCGTCTCGCCGCCGCCGGGAGGGAGCCACAACTCCGGCGGCTTCGCGCTGCGGCCGGCACCGAAGCTCGCACCGAACACCCACGGCACGAGGTCGCCCCAGTGGTCGAGGTGGAAATGCGTGACCACGATCGCGTCGACGAGTGGCCAGGGCTCTCGCTGGCGGAGACGGGCCAGTACGCCGGGGCCGCAGTCGAGCAGGAGCCGTCCGGCGCCTTCGACGAGATATCCCGATTGCGCCCCGCCCGGATTGGGCCAGGCCGGTGAGCAGCCGACGACGGTGAGTTTCACGCGCCTATCGTGTCGGAAACCGCAGGGCCTTCGTCCGGAGAGCCGTTCCGGTGTATAACTCCGCCGTGGCCAAGGCCTCGGTCGACATGCTGAAGAAGGTGCCGCTGTTCGCGGATCTCGATGCACGCGAGCTCGCACAGATCTCGGCCTCGATGCGAGAGCGGCGCTTCGCGGCCGGCGAGACCGTGACCCAGGAGGGCGCCGGCGGCGCCGGATTCTTCGTCGTCGAGAGCGGCCACGCCGACGTGAGCGTCGACGGCACGCCGCGCGGCACGATCGCGCCCGGGGACTACTTCGGCGAGATCGCGCTGCTCACCGGCTCCGACCGGACGGCCACGATCACCGCCACCTCCGACCTGCTCTGCTACGGCATGACGCCGTGGGACTTCCGGCCGCTCGTCGAGAGCAACTCCGCGATCGCGTGGAAGCTCCTGACGGCGATGGCCGAGAAGCTCCGCTAGCCGTCTAGGTGCTGCCCGCGAGCCGGCGGGCGCCGTCGAGCCGGCTGCTGTACCAGCCGCCGAGCGACTCGATGCGTACGCGGGAGCCGCGGTGCGGAGCGTGGATGAACTTGCCCCGGCCCATGTAGATGCCCTCGTGCCCGAGCGCGTCGAAGAAGACGAGGTCGCCGGCCTTGAGCGAGCGCTGGCGGACGCGGAAGCCGCTGCCGAACTGGGCGAAGCTCGAGTGGGCGAGCCGGATGCCGAAGTGGCCGTAGACGTAGCGAACGAGGCCGGAGCAGTCGAAGCCGGAGCGCGGCGAACTGCCGCCCCAGACGTAGGGGACGCCGAGGAAGTGCTTCGCGTAGTTGGCGACCCTTTCGCCGAGCGGCACGCGCAGGAGGCGGCGGTGAACGGCCCCCGGCTTCCGCACGATGGGCGCCCTGACGATGGGCAGCTGCGGGACGATCGGGTCGGCGTTCGTCGGATTCGGGTCGGGGGTGGGGGGCACGACGTCGCCGGGGTCGGCCCGGCTCGGCAGCGGCTTCACCAGAGCGACGGTGAGCGCGAGCATGAGCGTGCACAGAAGAAGGATGAGTCGCAGCTGCCGCATGAGGGGTGTCCTTCGACATCTGCGGCCGCGGAACGGCGACCGCCTGTCGATGGGCTGGGCGCATTGGACCAGGG
>JANMWV010000293.1:0-2187 GCA_031394165.1 Actinomycetes bacterium | reverse complement strand
GCGGAAGCCGCGCGAGCCCGACGAGAAGACGGGCTTGAAGCAGACCGGCTTGGCGGGGTAGCCGAGCTCGTAGGCGGCAGCTTCGACCTCCCGCGCGCCGGTTACTCGTCTAAACGCGGGCGCCGGGACGCCGATCCGGTGCAGCAGCTCGTAGGTCTCGGCCTTGTCGTTCGAGCGGTGGATCGTGTCGGGGCTCGAGACGAGAACGGGAACCGGGAACGTGTCGCGGTGCGCGGCGAGCCCTTCGAGGTCGAACGACGACTGCGGCAGCACGGCGTCGACGTGCTCCTGCTCGACGATCGCGCGGATGGCGTCCGGAAACCCGGGATCGCCGCCCGCGGGGACGAGGTGGAAGGCGTCGCACAGGTGGCGGCCAATCGCACGCTCGGACATGTCTGTGCCGACGAGGCGCACGTCGCGCTCGCCGTTTCGTCGCAACGCGGAAAGGAGCGCCGCGGTGCCCGGCGCGCCGGACGCGGAGACGAGAACGGTGATCGGCTTCAGCTCAGCCATGCGACCAGCTTCTCACGAGAGATCGATCCGATCGGCGCGGAGCTGCTCGAGCCGGCGGTCTTTCTCCGCTTCGAGCATCGAGTGCATCGTCTCGCCCATCGTCTCGCCGTCGTACGCCCAGATCTCGGGATGCGTGAGCAGCTGCAGCCACGGGAAGGCGCCAGCGCGTAGCTCGTCGTGCGGGCAGGTGGAGCGCCAGTGCTGGTTCGAGTCGGAGCGATACGTGGCCGGGTCGAACCATGGCTCTTGCATCACGTTGATCCGCCCGTCGGCGAGCGGCGCGCGCATGTACTCGGGATCGGGGTTGTGCCAGGCGACGACCGGGTCGAAGCGGTCGTCTTGGGCCGCGTTCGGGTAGACGGCGTGCAGTGCGACGCGGTGACCCAGCTCGCGCAGCCGCGCGATCGCCGCGACGCCTTCGGTTGAGGCGAGGTTGTAGAAGACCGACTCGGTCATCAGGAAGTACGTCGCGCTCGCGCCAGAGTCGTGCTCGATCTCGGCGATCCGCAAAGCCGCGTCGAGTGAGAGATCGACATCGTGGCGCAGGATCACAGTGCCTTGCGCAGGCGCGTCGTCGAAATGCGCAAACCGGTAGCCGCCCGCTTGCGCGGCGGCAATCAGCTCGCCGTAATGCGCGAGATCGAACGCGCAGCTCATGCTTCGACCTCGACCTGGAGCAACCGTGCAGCGACCTCGGCCCGATCGAGCGCAGCCATGTTCGTGTCCGCGATTGCGATCACGTAGCCGCGACGGTCGCCGTCGAGTCGCACGGGCCGGATCGTCTCACCGATCTGCAGGTACGTCGCCGCCTGGACGACTCCCTCGGCGGCGAGCACCGGCTCGAGGCTGCCGATGCGGGTCACACGACCGGTGGGCAGCGGGCCGGGCTCCGCGGTGAGGAAGCGGATGGCGAGTGGCTGTGAGAACTGCGGCCGAGCGACCTCGTCTGGGACGGGCTCACCGATCGCGAACCGCAGCGCGAGCTCCACAAGGTCGACTCCTGTCGCGTGCCGCACGAGATCGGCCATCTGCCCGCCGGGAATGCGCGCTGCGACCTCGACGACGGCGACCGAGCCGTCCGCCGCCGCGATCAGCTGCGGGAACGCAATCCCGTCACGCAGGCCCAGCACCTCGACCGCACGCTCGGCGACCCGTTCCGACAAAGCGAGCTGGTCGCCATACGCCGTAGCCGGATACACGTGGATCCAGCCAACCCCGAAGCCAATGCCTGGCGGGCGCAGGCGATCGGAGAGCGTCAGCACCTCGGCCCGGCCGCCGCGCGCGATCACGATCCCGTTCATCTCGGTCCCGTCGACGAAGCCTTCGAGAATGCACTCCTGCTCGGCCGATTCTGCGAGCGCCGCGTGCAGGTGCGCGTCGAGATCGTCGGAGGAGTCGATCCGGAAGACGCCGCGCTGCCCGCCCGAGTCGGCCGGCTTCAGCACCGCCGGCACGCCGACCGTCTTCAGCGCGAGCCGTCCCTCGGCCAGCGAACGCACCGCGGCGAACGGCGGCTGCGGAATCCCTTCCTCCGCGAGCGCGCGGCGCATCACGATCTTGTTCCGCATCCGGTGCGCGGTCTCCGTCCCGATCGACGGCAGGCCGAGCCGCTCGGTCACAGCCGCCACGACGGGGACGGCTCGGTCGGCCGACACCGTGAGCGCGCCGTCGACC
>JANMWV010000288.1:0-2253 GCA_031394165.1 Actinomycetes bacterium | reverse complement strand
GGAGATGCGGCCGAGTCGGATCATCGCGTCACGCCCATCGCCTGATCTCGTTGTAGAGCGTGTCGCGCTGCACCGGGACACGGCCCGTTTCGCTGACGAAGCGGACGAGCTGGTCGATCTTCTGCTCCGTCTCCGTCACGGCGCCTGCGGCGTGGAAGATCGTCTCGCGCACGACCGTGCCCTGCACGTCGTTCGCGCCGAAATGGAGGCCGACCGCTGCGAGCGGCATGCCCATCATGATCCAGTACGCCTTGATGTGCTCGACGTTGTCGAGCATCAGGCGCGAGACAGCGATCATCTTCAGATCGTCCGCGCCGGTCGTGTGCCGCCAGCCGCGACGCTCGAAAACGGTGTTCTCCGGGTGGAACGCGAGCGGGATGAAGGCGAGGAAACCGCCGGTCTTGTCCTGCTGCTCGCGCAGGCGGAGCAGGTGGTCGACGCGCTCTTCGTAGGTCTCGACATGCCCGTACAACATCGTGCAGTGCGTCGGCATGCCCATCCGGTGTGCCGTGTCGTGCACGTGGAACCAGATCTCCGGATCCTCTTTGCCGGGAGCGACGAGCTGGCGAACGCGGTGGGCGAAGACCTCGGCGCCACCTCCAGGCAGCGAGCCAAGCCCGGCCGCCTGCAGCTCGCGCAGCACCTCCTCGTGCGTGAGCCCGGAGACAGTCGTCATGTGGTGGATCTCGGACGCCGTGTAGCACTTGAGATGAACGTCCGGCATTGCCGCATGCAGCTGCTCGATCGTGTCGCGATAGAACTCGAAGTCGACGTGCGGGTTCTCGCCGTTCACCATGTGGATCTCGGTGAACCCGGTCAGCTCGTGCTGGCCGCGCGCATCGGCGACGAGCTCTTCGGCGGTGATCGTGTACGCCTGCTCCTGCTTTTGCGTCGCGGCGAAGGCGCAGAACTTGCACTTCACGCGGCAGATATTCGTCTGGTAGAGGTTCATGTTCTGGACGAAGAAGACGTCGTCCGTGCCGCCGCGCAGACGCCGCGCAAGGTCGGCCAGCTCCCCGATCTCGAGCAGGTCGTCCGACTCGAGGAGCGCGAGACCGTCCTCGAGATCGAGACGGACACCGGCTTCGATCTTCTCCCGGACGGGCGCGAGCGTCGTTTGAGTCTCGAGGGTTGCCATGGAGTTCGGAACTCGAATCAAAATGAAGCCTTGTGCTGCCGTGACGTGCTGTGCACGCACGCTGCCGCGTCCTCGGTCACGCGAATAGCGCTGCTATTCACGCTCCCTGCGTCCTTGCATCGTACGTGCCCATCCCGCCCCGACGACGAAGCATCATTCTGATCCGAGTTCTCATCCCGTCCGGATCACGACGGCATCCGCGAGAGCTTCCAGCTCCGCCCGGCACCCACTCGAAGATCCGGTGCCGTTCAGCGCTTCTCTCGCTTTCCTAGCGTAGTCGAGCGCCACCTCCCTGGACCGTTCGAGCGCGCCACTCTGGGCCACGCGCACGAGCACGCCCTCCAGCGGGCCGCCCGCGAGAGCTGCGCGGACGACCGGGTCGAGCTGCGCAGCAAGCAGCAGCGGCAGGGTCGGCGTCCCATCCCGCAGGTCGATGCCGGGCACCTTGCCCGTCTCGATCGTGTCCCCCGTGCAGTCGAGGATGTCGTCCGCGATCTGGAAGGCAATCCCGAGCAAGAGGCCGTACTCGCCACTTCCGCCGCCGAGCACGCACGCAGCCTCGAACAGCTTCCCGGTCTTGAGCGCGCACCGCTCGAGGTAGCGGTCGATCGCGGTGTCCGGGTCGTGGCGCTGACGACGTTGCATCGCCTCGCCGCGTGCGAGGCCGAGAGACGCCTCCGCGAGAACCGCGACCGCTGCCTGGTCGCCGGTCGCCGCGAGCTCGGCGAAGGCGCGGGCGAACAGGTAGTCGCCGGCGGCACGCGCTGCAGCGGGCCCATGGGAGGTCCACGCGGCAGCGTGACCGCGCCGCACCTTTGCGCCGTCGATCAGGTCGTCGTGAACGAGCGTCGCCTGGTGGACGAGCTCGACGGCAACTCCCGCTGCGACCGATGCCGGCGAACCTGCCGGAGCGGAGAGGAACGTCAAGGCTGGACGAAGCCGCTTCCCTCCCGCCGCCAGGGCGTCCGCGCCCACGTCGGCGACGACGCCGGGGTGGCGCGCCATCGCGAACGCCACCCTGTATTAGACCGCTGAGATGTAGTAGGAGAGGGCCCTAGCCCGGTTGACCATATCAAGGGTGGCGGCTTCGCAGGTGATGCGGCGTAACCCCAAGG
>JANMWV010000286.1:0-3247 GCA_031394165.1 Actinomycetes bacterium | reverse complement strand
GTGACCGGCGTGCGCTCGCAGGTGCACTCGCCGCCGCAATCGTCGCGTGCGGCGTCGTGGCGTCGCCGTGGTATGTCTACCGCGCGGTGCACTACGGCAACCCGGTGTTCGACCGGCCGCACTCGGCCAAGCCCCTGTGGGAGCGCCGCCCCGCGAGCTTCTACGTCGACCCGGGCCTTCCCGACCTCTTCACGCGTCCGTACCGGCCGCACCTCGTGAACCTCGCAGGCCCGGAGATCTACGCCGACCTGTGGGGCGATTGGTACGGGGCGTTCGAATGGTCGAGTGCGACCCAGCCCCGCCCTTCCGCAGGTCGCAACGCCTGGCTCGTGCTCCAGAACGTCGTCGGTATCGTCCCCACGGCGCTGGCGGTTCTCGGCTGGCTCGTCCTGCTTGCCCGCTCGCTTCGCCGCCGCGCTGCGCCGCTCATGCTCGTGTCGCTCCTGCCGCTCGCCGGTCTCGCCGGCGAGCTCTTCTTCACGGTCAGCTATCCGACGCCGGACGGCGACGTGCTCAAGCCGACATACATGCTGACGACGCTCGGCGCGTGGGGTCTTTGCTTCGCGTGGCTCGCGACGACGCTCGGGGCGCGCCGGCCGCGCCTCGTCTACGGGACGCTCGCGCTGCTCGCGCTGGTCGACCTGCCCTTCGTCGTCTACAAGGGTGGGGTCGGGCTCTTCTAACAGCCGCGTTCGAGGGTCAACTGCACGAGCAGCTTGCCCGTCTCCGCAACCCACTCCTCCGGCAGACGCCACCACGGCGAGGCCGTGCCGACGAGCCACAGCCTGCCGGGATAGCACCGCTCGATCAGCATTCGCGCCCGCGTGACGTGGAAGGTCGACGTCACGACGACGATCCGGTGCCAGCCGTGGCTGCGCGCCAGCCGGGCGATCGCTCTCGCCTCGCCTCGCGTGCTGTAGGGCGCTGCGGTGAAGCAGATGACCCGGAAGCGCGTCGGGCCCTCCTGACCGCGACAGAGCCGCTCGGCCTTCTTCCAGCGGGTGCCGACGAAGGCGCTCGAGATCGCGAGCACCGGCGCCCGGCGCCGGCGCACGAGCGCGAGCGCCGGATCGAGCCGTTCGTTGAGGCCGCCCGAGAGGACGACGACCGCGTCCGTGCGGGGGGGCGGAGCGGCGGCGCTCGGCCAGACGAACAGCACGGCGCACAGGACGAGCCAGGCGGCCAGGAGGACGCCGGCAGCGAAGAGGAGGCGGCGGATCACCGGGACGAGTGAAGCAGAGCCGGGTACCCTCTCCGCCGGTGAACGGTGTCCTCTTCACGTGCGCTGGCCAGCGGGTGGACATCGTCACCGAGTTCAAGCGCGCCGGCGCACGGACGCTCGCCACCGACGTGAACCCACTCGCGCCAGCGCTGTACTACGCGGACGAGCACGCTTTCGTGCCGCGGGTCGGCGATCCCGGCTACGTCGCCGCGCTGGCCGAGCTCGTCGGCAAGCACGACATCTCGCTCATCGTCCCGCTCACCGATCTCGACCACGGCGTGCTTGCACGCTCCCGCAGCTCGCTCGGCGCGCTCGTGCTGCTGCCGGCCCCCGAGGTCGTCGACGCGCTCGCCGACAAGTGGCTCGCGCACCTGCTCTTCGAGCAGAACGGCATCGGCTCGCCGCCGACGTGGCTGCCCGATGCGCTGCCGGACGACCTCGAGTTTCCCGTGCTCGTGAAGGCGCGACGCGGCTTCGGCTCGCGCGGCATCTACCGCTGCCGCGACCGCCGCGAGCTCGACTTCTTCCTCGAGTACGCGGCCGACGACTCGATGGTGCAGGCGTCCTGCGGCGGCGAGGAGTTCTCGATCGACGTCTTCTGCGACCTCGAGTCGCGCTGTCTCAACGCCGTGCCGCGCACGATGATCGAGTCGAAGGGCGGCGAGTCGATCAAGGGGATGACGATCCGCGACGCCGACCTGATCGAGGTCGGCCGCCACGTCTCCGAGACGCTGAAGCTCGTCGGGCCGGCCAACATCCAGTGCTTCCGCGAGTCCGACGGCACGCATCGGGTGACCGACATCAACCCCCGTTTCGGCGGTGGGTTCCCGCTGCCCACGGCGGCCGGCAGCCGCTACCCCGAGCTCGCGCTCGCCCTGGCGGCGGGCGAGCGGCCCGAGCCGGCCCTCGGCGACTTCCGCGACGGCCTGGTCATGACCCGCTTCTTCTCCGAGCTCGTGTTGTCGGCCGGGGCCGGCGGTACGTTGGAGCCGTTCGCGGAAGAGCTCCCAGAACCGCTCGTCGACGGCTAGGGGCCCTGCTGCTCCTGGCCGGCCTGGCCTCCGGTTGCGCGGGGAGGCACGAGCCCGCGGCGCACTCGCTCGGGCCTGCGTTCAGCCTGCACCGATCGCTGCCGCGCCCGGCGCTCCGCTACCAGGCCGCGAAGCTCGTCGTCACGGTCGTCGACGGAGACCACAGTTCGCGCGTGCACGGCGCGGTCGTCGACCTGTGGAACCGGCGCGCGCGCACCGACACCCAAGGCGTCGCGACGATTCACGTTCCGGGCCGCCGCAACCTGAACGTCACCGTGACCGCGCGCGGGTTCTCGACGCGTACCGTGCTCGAGCATTTCGAGGACTTTCGCAGGGTGACCGTGCGCGTGTTCCGCCCCGAGCTCCAGTGGCCGCTCTACGGGGCGACGCCGACGCGCTCGCAGTCGCAGATCCACATTCGCCTGCGCCCGCCGTTCAAGACCGTGTGGAGCGTCGCGCTCGGCGGCCTGCTCGAGTTTCCCGCCGTCGTCGACAATGGCGTCGCGTACGTCGGCAATGCGAAGGCCACGATCTTCGCGATCTCGATGCGCTTCGGGACGATCCTCTGGAGCCGTAAGACCCCACACGGGAGCATGGCGTCATCGCCCGCCGTCGTCGGCGACGAGCTCGTCTACCACTCGATGGCCGGGCAGGTATTCGTGCGCGACCGCGCCGACGGCAGGCTGCGGTGGCAGTTCGACGTCGGCTCACCGATCGAGTCGTCACCGATCGTGCGTGACGGCGTCGACTACTTCGGCGCGTGGAACGGCCGGCTCTACGCGCTCGACTTGCGCACTCACCGCCTCCGCTGGTCGCGGTCGCTCGGCGCGAAGATCACCTCGAGCGTGGCGATCGCCGACGGGACGCTGTACGTCGGCGACTACGGCGGTCGCGTGTGGGCGCTCTCGCCGCGCACTGCGAAGACGCGTTGGGTCCGGTCGGTGAACGGCCGCGTCTACGGCACGCCGGCGGTGCTGCACGGGCGCGTGTTCGT
>JANMWV010000176.1:0-5168 GCA_031394165.1 Actinomycetes bacterium | reverse complement strand
GAGGTTCGCGCGCGGTGCGAGGGAGGTCGCGTGAAGCTCGTCGAGTTCGAGAACGTCGCATCGTTCGCGACCGCGGTCGACGTCCCCGTGGAGATCCCCGGTCGCGGGACGGTTCCGGTCAGCGTTGCCTGGGGCGGCATGGCGTGCGCGGTCGCCGACGCCGAGGCGCTCGGTGTCGAGCTCGTGCCCGACCAGGCCCGCGACGTCGGTGAGGCGATGATCGCCGTCTGTGCGGCCGCACGCGAGCAGATCGGCTTCCGGCACCCGCTCAACGACGAGCTGACGGAGATCGAGGCGGCAGTGGTGATGGGCCGCCCCCGGGACACGCGGAATCACGCCCGCCAGACCGCCGGTGTTCCGTCCGGGCAGATGGATACATCTCCGAGCGGCACCGGCACGTCGGCGGGAATGGCGGTGCTGCATGCACGCGGCACGCTGGGCGTCGGCGAGGAGTTCCGCACCGAGGGTCTCCTCGGTGGCGTCTTCCGCTGCCAGCTCGTGCGGGAGACCGAGGTGGGCGGCGTGCGCGCAGTCGTGCCGCGGATCGGTGGGCGCGCGTGGATCACGGGCCACGCGCAGTACGTGCTCCAGGACGACGACCCGTTCCCGGAGGGGTTCGTCATGGGTGACATCTGGCCGTCCGCGAACGCGGGCTCGGCGGCGGAGCATCTCTCGGCGGCGAGGCGTCGAGACGTGTCATGAATCGAACGAGCCGGCACCGTCCATCGCGAGCACAGATCGGCGTTTCAAACCCCCGTGCCGCGTCGGCACGTAGGACGTCTACGCACGCCTTGATGTATTCAGGGCGACGGCGGAGCGAACGAGAGCCTTGAGAGCCTGCTCGTCAATCGTGTCGCCTTCGTGAAAATCGATGGCGCGCCTGACGTTGCCTTCCAGACTCGAGTTGAACAGGCCCGAAGGGTCCTTCAGCGACGCGCCCTTGGCGAAGGTCGTCTTCACCACGGCCTTGTAGGTCTCGCCCGTGCAGATGATTCCAGCGTGAGACCACACAGGCGTCCCTCTCCATTTCCACTCCTCGACCACCTCGGGGTCGGCTTGCTTGATGAGAGTACGGAGCCGGGAGAGCGTCTCACCCCGCCAGTCGCCCAGCTCCCTGATCCTCGCGTCGATCAACTCAGACGGGGACCCGGGTTTTTGCGGAGTGCTCTTCTTCACGACATCCCTCTCATACCACATCGATTTTCGGCGCGGCGTCCTTCTGACACGTTCTCAACGGAGCCGGTTGTTGAGTGCGGCCTGCTCCTTCTCGATTCGGGTCGCAAGCGCACGGATCGCGTACAGCCTCTGGTTGTAGGAGCGCGCGGCGGAGATCTGCGCACGCTGCGCAGCCAGGCTCGCCGTCGACTGCGACGCCCGTTCGAACGCCGACAACAACGGGCCGATCTGCGCGACGTCCTGGCGGGCGAGGGATGCCGCGAGGCGGCGCGCAAGACTCGAGACACGGCGCAGCGAGTCGAGCTGGCGTGTGTGCAGCGGAGCGAGCAGGGGCGGTGGCCGCAGGCGCTCGAGTGAAGCAATGACCGGAACGAGGCCCGCGCGGTAGGCGCGAAGCGCGACGGCCTGCGCGGCCGGCCCGTGCGCCTGCCGCAGCGTCTTCTGAAACTGCCTGTTCGACGCGGCGAGCGGTGTCAGCGTGCGCCGATAGCGAGGCACGTAGTCGGCGTACATCGCGATCTCTCGTGCGAACGAGGCCTCGCGCGCGATCAGCCGGATCAGGTCGCGGTCGAGCGCGGCTGCCTCCGGCGGCGCGTCCAGAGCGACGAGACGATCATGCAGCTGCTGGAGCGAGCGAACGGCCGCCCAGAGCTGCGGCCGCTCCTGCGTGGACGAGAAGCCCGGCCGCCCGAACTGGCGGTACGCGAACTGCACGCGGGCGAGCGGCAGGCGCAGGTCCTGCTGGATTGCATTCACGGAGTCGACGTACTTGCCGACACTGTGACGGCGTGCGTCTCCGCAACCCGCGAGGCCGACGAGAGTGACCACTGCCACGAGCGTGACGACCGTCCGCACGGCGCTACTTGAGCTTGACGACGGTCGAGACGCTGCCGTCCGCATGCCGCCAGACGAGCTTGACGAGACCTTTGCCCGCCGCGAACCACATCGTGCGCGTCCCGCTCCCGAACGTGAAGCCGGGCTGCGTCAGACCGGACTGGACGGTGAGCGCGTCGAACGTCCCGGCCGGAACGGTGACCTTCCGGATGCCGAGGACCCTCGAGAACCCGTTGACGCCGTAGATCTCGAAGTCACGACCCGTCGGTTTCGATCCCCAGCTGTCGCCCACGGCGGGATACGCAGGCAGGACGGGGTTGAACCCGAACATCATCAGGTCGAACGGCGTGAAGAAGCGCCGCCGATCAGCTGCCGGCCGCGCTGCCGGTCCGAGTGGCGGCAGCTTCGACAGCGACGCTGCCTTGGCGTACGTCCAGATGTTCGTGAGGCCGTCGGTCCGGAGCGTGAACCCGTAGGCGCCCGCAACGCGCATGGGGCCGGAGACGCTCTTCACCGTGAAGCGCGCGGAGGCGTTCACGACCTGGTCGCACGTGAAGCTCTCGACCACGGGCTTTTTCAGGTATCGCGTGTTCGTCCACTGATAGGTGGCGTGTAAGCCCGTCTTCAGCGGGAAGTAGTTCGCGTCGGAGGGCGGCGTCTTCGGCGTCTGGTTCGTGTCGTCGAGCACGGCCGTCGTGGTCGAGGCGTCGGACCCGCCGGCGTGGTCGAACGTGATCTTCACGGGACCGACGCCGTACACCCACCAGACGGTGCGCACGCCGCTGCCATAGGGGTCGCCCAGTGCGCCGGCCTGCGTGATCTCGCTTCGCACCTTGAAGGCCGTCACCGGGGTCTTGAAGGCCGGGACGGTGATCTGCTCGGTCCCGGCGTACGCGCTCGTGCTCGTGACGTCGTTCGAGCCGCCGCCGGTACCGGACCACGTCGAGCCGGCGAGCAGCGGCTCCGCGAGCACCGGGCCCCGGCTGCCCCAGATGAGGAGATAGAACGTGCTGGCCAGGCTGTTGTTGCAGCCGCTGAGGCGCGGACAGAGGACCGGGAAGTCGGGGGGCGGCGGGTTGGACGACCAGTCCGTGTTGTTCAGGCCCGCCGTCGTCTCCTGGAAGGACACGGTGCCGGTGCTCGACGGTGCCTGCGCGGCGTTGCCCTGGTCGGCAGTCGTCCACGCGAGGATGAACGCTTTCCCCGAGTCGTCCTTGACCGTGACCTTCTCCTTCGCGGGCGCCTTCGAGTAGACGCTGTCCGACCACTCGTACGTCCAGGTGGCGTCAGCCGGGTGCGGGAGCCAGCCGTCGGCGAGCGCCGCAGGCGCCGCCGCACCTGCGAGCGCGCACGCGAAGACGACCGCGAGTGACCTCACCGACCCCACCACACCCTCAACTTACTACGGTTCGGCGAGACCGGAAGAGCCTGCGAGGCCCGATCGAGCCGCCGGCCGCTGCCCGCCTCTACGCCTTGCCGGACGCGATCCTGTCGATCAGATCTTGCGTCCACCCCATCGCTCTCGCCGCGAACGGCGTCTGGATCTTCTTCCCGGACTGCGCCTGGAGGTCGTGGATGAACGCCTGGAGCTGGTTCGTCTCGGGCGTGCGGCCGCCGCGGTCGCGCGAGGCCTGCGCGGCCTGGAGCTTGGCGATCAGCGGGTTCTCCTGCTCACCTGCGACCGTGCCCTCGTGCACGGCGCGGTGGACGGCGCAGATCAGGCCCTCGATTGAGGCGTGCACCTCGAAGTTGAGGGAGACGCTGCCCGCGTTGCCGAGCAAGTCGACGGCCGAGATCCGGATGGTGTGCTGTCCGGCGGCGAACAGATAGCCGTCGATCAGGCCGCCGTTCTCGATCGGGGTGCCGTCGATCGACGAGATCGCGGAGCCGACGCCCGACGGATCGGTGACGACGTAAGCGAACGTGAGCGGCTGGCAGAGATCGCAGGTCTGTCCCGGCTGGATGCCGACGATGACGATCGGCGGCGTGGTGTCGAGGAGGATCGAGGAACGCGCGCGCCCGAGGTTGCCCGCCGCATCGCTGACCTCGACCAGCACCGTCTTCGTGCCGTCGGCACCCGGGAGCGTGACGGTCTTGAGCGCGGCGTACTGCTCCCAGGCCGTCCACGTCGTCCCGCCGTCGAGCGAGAACCGCATCGCGGTCGCCCCGACGGCGTCGGTGAACGAGAGGGCGAGCCCGACGTTGCGGTTACGCGTCGACGGAAGCCCGTTCGCGATGACGAGTGAGCCCACCGGCGCCGTCGTGTCACGGACGGTCACGTCGAATGCCCGGCTCGTCGAATTGCCGGCGGCATCCCGCGCGGTCACTGTCACGTGTGTCGTTCCCAGCGCGAACTGCGTGCCGGAGGCCTGCGAGTACAGCAGCGAGATCACACCGACCGCGTCGGTCGCGTTCGCCGCCGGGTAGCCGACCGTCGCGCCTGCAGCGCTCGTCGCCTCGACGACCTGATTGGCCGGGACCGTCAGCGCCGGGGCGATCGTGTCGCGGACGGTCACGGTGAAGCTCTTCGTCGTCGCGTGGCCCGCGGCGTCGCGCGCGGTCACAGTCACGGTCGTCGTGCCGAGCGCGAACACGCTGCCCGAAGCCGCCGAGTAGGTGAGCGAGGTGACGCCGACCGCGTCGGTCGCGATGGCGACGGGGTAGCTGACCGTCGCGCCCGCAGCGCTCGTCGCCTCGGCGACCTGACCGGCCGGCACCGTCAGTGCCGGCGCGATCGTGTCGCGCACCGTCACGTTGAAGCTCTTCGTCGTCGCGTGGCCGGCCGCGTCGCGTGCGGTGACGGTCACGGTCGTCGTGCCGAGCGCGAACACGCTGCCCGAGGCCGCCGAATAGGTGAGCGAGGTGACGCCGACCGCGTCGGTCGCGGCTGCGGCCGGATAACCGACCGTCGCACCCGCAGCACTCGTCGCCTCCGCCACCTGATCAACCGGCACCAACAGCGCCGGCGCCGTCGTGTCCTGCACCAACACGCTGAAGCTCGCCCGCGACACATGCCCGGCCGCATCCGTCGCCGTCACGGTCACCGTCGTCGTGCCGAGCGCGAACACGCTGCCCGAAGCCGCCGAATAGGTGAGCGAGGTGACGCCGACCGCGTCGGTCGCGGTTGCGGCCGGATAGCCGACCGTCGCGCCCGCAGC
>JANMWV010000211.1:0-5507 GCA_031394165.1 Actinomycetes bacterium | reverse complement strand
CACCTGCACGTCGAGGGCCGCGACGAGCTCGTGCTGCGACCGGGCGACCAGTGCACGATCCCGCCCGACACGCTGCACTGGTTCCGCGGCGGCGACGAAGGCGCCGTCGTCTCGGAGTTCTCGACGCAGAGCCGCGACGAGAGTGACGTCTTCAGCGACCCGCGGATCGTTCGATAGCGCGCAACGCGAGCTGCTCGTCGACCTCGCCGGGGAGCCCGCTGACGCCGACGGCCCCGACGCGCACGTCGCCCTCGAAGACGGCGACACCGCCGAGGAAGAACGTGAAGAACGGATCGAAGCTCGCGCGCTCGACCGCGTCCTCTCGCACCTTGTCGGCCAGCTCTCGGGTCGTGCGCGCGTCGCTGCGCGCCGCCGTGTAGGCCTTGCGCTGGGCGTTCAGGCGGGTATCCGGCGCCGCGCCGTCCATCGTCGCGGCGGCGACGACCTCGCCGTGAGCGTCCGCGACGAACACGGAAACGGGGCCGGGAGCCTCGGAGATCACGACGTCGACGATGGCGAGCGCGCGCTGGAGCCTCACGCGGACATTCTCCATCACAGCTATACGACATGTCCGCCGAAGACTCGTCCCGCACCAGGTACGAGACGTGGCTCGTGCGGAGTTGTCCCCGCGGGTCAGGCCCGGCTCGTATCCCGGGCGCGGCGGCATTAGCATCGACGACATGAGCGCGCATGCCGCACCGGCCGCCGGCGGCCTGACGCTCTCGGTCCGAGGCAGGTCGTATCCCGTTCTGCTGCCGAGGCTGAACGACCCGCGGCTGCACCTGGCGGCCGTGATCACGACGCTGCAGGTGCTCGGGCAGGTCGCGTTCCACTTCCGCGTCTCGATCGCTCAGATCCTGCTCTCCGTCGCGACGTGCGCGCTGCTCGAGGTCGCGATCGCATTCCGGCGGCAGCGCGTGCTGCTGTGGCCCGCGAGCGCGCTGCTCACCGGCAACGGGGTGGCGTTCATCCTGCGCGTCCCCGGAACGCCGCACGGCGATTGGTGGAGCCTGAAGGGCTGGTGGATCTTCGTCGGCACCGCAGCCGTGTCGCTGCTGTCGAAGTACGTGATCAAGTGGCGTGGCGGCCACATCTTCAACCCGTCGAACGTCGGGCTCGTCCTCTGCTTCCTCGTGCTCGGGCGAAGCCGGGCGGAGCCACTCGACTTCTGGTGGGGCGGCATGTCGCCGTGGCTCGGGCTCGCGTTCGCGGTGATCGTCGCCGGCGGGCTCTTCATTCTCTCGCGGCTGCGGCTGCTCTGGATCGCCGTCGGCTTCTGGCTGTCGTTCGGCGCCGGCATCGGCGTGCTCGCCCTGAGCGGTCACGCGATGACGGCGCGCTGGCACCTCGGCCCGATCGTCGGCGCGAACTTCTGGTGGGTGCTCCTCAGCTCGCCCGAGGTGCTCGTCTTCCTGTTCTTCATGCTCACCGATCCGAAGACGTCGCCGCAGGGTCAGCGAGCGCGCGTCGGCTACGCCGTAAGCGTCGGCCTGCTCGCTGCGCTGCTCATGGCGCCGATGCGGACCGAATACGCGACCAAGGTCGCGCTGCTCGGCGCACTCGCGATCGTGTGCGCAGCGCGGCCGCTGCTCGGGCTGTGGCGGTTCCGCTTCTCCCGCGTCCGCCTCGCGCTCGCAGGGGCGGTTGCTGCCGCAGCCTACGCCGGTGCGCTCGTGGTCCTGAACAACCCGCCGGCGACCGCGGCCGTCGTGGCGACTTCGGGGACGCTGCCGCCGATCGCGATCCTCCCTTCCCGCGGCGTCCAGTCGCAGCTCGACATGCGCAACGCACGCCTGATCACGCGCGACCTCCTCGTCGGCCTGCACCGACAGCCGGCTGCCGGCGAGCGCGTGCGCGTGTGGCTCGAGCCCGGCGAGGGCCAGGGGCCGCCGACAGCCGTCGCGCAGCTCGCGGGAAGGACGTTCCGGCTGCACCAGGAGGGGACGCGCTGGGCGCTCGGCCGCACCGCCGGCGCGGCGCTCGCGGCCAAGCTGCCCGCCGTCGGCGCGGCGCTCGCGGGCTATCGACTCACCGACGTCGCGGCGCAGGCCGGGCTCGGCTTCCGCCAGGGAGCGTTCCGCTACGGCGTCACGAACGACCCGGCCGCGATGATGGGGGGCGGGCTCTGCTGGCTCGACTACAACAACGACGGCTGGCTCGACCTCTTCGTCGTCAACAGCTACGGCGAGGGCGACATCGGCGCCTACACGGCACATGGCGGGCTGCCGCGTACCGCGCTGTTCCGGAACGACCACGGCCGTTTCGTGAACGTCACCGCCGCGGCCCAAGCAGGGCGCGCCGTGCGCGGAGAAGGCTGCGTCGCGGCCGACTTCAACGGCGACGGCTACGCGGACATCTTCATCACGACGGCGCAGGACGACGAGCTGCTCTGGAACAACGGCGACGGAACGTTCACCGAAGGCGCGCGATCCCATGGCGTCGTCTCCTTCGGGTGGCACTCCGGCGCCGCCGTCGCCGACGTGAACGGCGACGGCCGTCCCGATCTGTACGTCGCCGGTTACACGGAGCCGAACGGGGCCATCGTCGGCTCGATGGCCGGCTTCCCGACGAATCATCTCGGCGTGCGCGACCTCCTCTTCCTCAACGAGGGAAACGGCCCGGACGGCCGCGCGCGCTTCCGCGAAGTGGGGCGGCAGGCGGGCATCGACCCGGCGCCGTACGACCACTCGCTCGGCGTCGTCTTCACCGACGTGAACGGCGACCACCGGCCGGATCTCTACGTCGCAAACGACGAGGATCCGAACCGCCTCTACCTGAACGAGCCAGGTGGGCCGCTCGGGTTCCACTTCGTCGAGGACGGCGCCGGCGGCGGCGTGGCGGACGCGAACGCCGGGATGGGGATCGCCGCGCACGGAAGCTCCCTCTTCGTCAGCAACTCGCGCGGCCAGACGCACGCGTCCTACCGGAGGGTCGGCCCCGGGCGCTTCGCGGCCGCAGGCACGAAGCTGCCGGCGAACGTGACCGCCGGCTGGGGTGCAGGCTGGATCGACCTGCAGAACTCAGGCGCGCTCGACCTCGTGCTCGCGAACGGGACGATCCCCGTCACGCGACTTGCGAAGGATGCGCAGCGCATCCAGGTGCTCGTGCCGCGGGGCGGCCAGCTCGTCGACGCCGGGCTCGACCAGAGCCTGCGCGTGAACGGGCGCGGGCTCGCCGCGGCCGACTTCGACAACGACGGTCGCATGGACGTCGCCGTGAACACGATCGGCGGCCCGCTGGTGCTGCTCCGGAACACGAGCCCGTCGGGCCACTGGCTCGAGGTGCGGCTCCCGCGCTTCGCGCCGGGCGCCCTCGTCACCGTGATCCTCGCCGGCGGCCGCAGCTTCGTGCAGGAGGTGCACGCCGGGTCGAGCTATCTCTCGTCGGAGGACCCGCGCACCCACTTCGGGCTCGGCCGGGCCACCCGGGTCGCCGAACTGACCGTGCGCTACCCCGACGGCGCGACGGTACGGCTCCGCAACGTACGGGCCGACCGGATCGTCACGGCGCCGCTGCCGAGCTAAGAAGCTCTAGCGGCCCGAGCGCATCTGCAGGCGCCGGGCGATGGTGTCGAACGTGACCGCGAGGAGCAGGATCGCACCGGTGACGATGAAGATCGTGCCGGTCGAGTAGCCGAGAATGAACATCCCGTTCGACACGGTCGAGATGATCGCCGCGCCGATCAGCGCGTTGCGAATCTCGCCGCGTCCGCCGAAGAGGCTCGTGCCGCCGATCACCGCCGCCGCGATCGCATCGATCAGCAGGGTTCCGCCGCCGGCGTTCAGATCGACGCTGTTCAGGCGGGCGGCGAGCACGACGCCGCCGAGGCCCGACATCGCGCCGGCGATCATGAAGACGACGATCTTGATGCGAGGGACGTTGATCCCGGCGCGGCGCGCAGCCTCCGCATTGCCGCCCACCGCGTAGACGTGGCGGCCGAACGTGGTTCGCTTCGCGACGAACGTCCAGACGAGGAGCGCGCCGACGACGAGCAGGAGCGCGAAGGGCACGCCGCGATCCTTGTTGACGATCCAGACGGTGACGATGGAGATCGCCGGGACGACGAGGAGCTTCAGCCCGAAGACGAGGCGGTTACGGATCGCGATCCCGTGCCGCCGGCCTCCCAGCGCTCCGCCGAGCATCCCGGCCACATACGTGCCGCTGACGATCGCAGCGATGATCCAGCCGCCGAGCGCGCTGAAGAAGTAGTTCGACGAGTTGTTGATCATGTTGTCCTGGATCACGATCACGCCCGGGATCGTGCGCTGGATCACGCCCTGCCAGATCTCGAAACCGGCGAGCGTGACCACGAACGACGGGACGCCGATGAGCGCGATCACGGAGCCCTGGAACGCACCGATCAGCGTCGCGGCCAGCACCGCGAGGAAGATGGCGAGGTACCAGGGCAGGTGTGCGCCGTTGGGCAGTTGCGCCTCGGCGACGACGACGCCGGCGACGCCGCTGACGAAGCTGACGGAGAGGTCGATCTCCCCGATCAGGAGCACGAAGACGATGCCGTAGGCGAGCAGGCACGTCCCCGCCATCTGCGTGATGATGTTCTCGAAGTTGCCCGGGGTGAAGAAGTTCTGCGCGGTCTGGCTGAAGACGACCACGATGAGGGCGAGCGCAATGATCACCGGCCAGCTGCCGAGGTCTCCGGAGCGGGCGCGATCGAGCGCGCGCTCCCGCAGTGTTCCGGGGGCGTCCGGCTCCTCCGCCTGGACCGCTGGGGCCTGCTCGGTCACGCCTGCTGCACCTGCGTGCCCGGGATCCCGGACACCTTCGTCGGCTTGCCCGCGGTGATCGCGTGCACGACATCCTCCTGGGAGACGTTGGCGCGCTCGAAGACGCCTGCGTTCCGACCGAGCCGCAACACCGTGATCCGCGTCGCGGTCTCGAAGATGTCGTGGAGGTTGTGCGAGATCAGCACGACGCTGAGGCCCTGCTCGGCGAGGCGGTTGACGAGGGCGAGCACCTGCTCGGTCTGCGCGACCCCGAGGGCCGCCGTCGGCTCGTCGAGAATGACGAGTCGCGAGTCCCACATGACGGCGCGCGCGACCGCGACCGACTGCCGCTGCCCGCCGGAGAGGGTCGCGACCACCTGGCGGATAGACGAGATCGTCGTCACCCGGAGACTCTCGAGCGTCTGGGCGGCCTTCGCTTCCATGGGCGGTTCCTTCAAGCGCTGCAAGCGGTCGTGCACCTCGCGCCCGAGGAACATGTTCTGGACGACGTCGAGGTTGTCGCAGAGCGCGAGATCCTGATAGACGACCTCGATCCCGAGCCGCCCCGCGTCCTTCGGGTTGTGCACCACGACGGGCTCGCCGTCGTAGACCATCGTCCCTTCGTCCATCGGATGGATGCCCGCGATGCACTTGATCAAGGTGGACGTGCCGGCGCCGTTGTCGCCGACGAGCGCCATCACCTCGCCGTGCCGGACCTCGAAGTCGACGTCGGTCAGCGCCTGGACGGAGCCGAACGACTTCGAGACTCCGCGTAGCTCCAAG
>JANMWV010000119.1:0-15171 GCA_031394165.1 Actinomycetes bacterium | reverse complement strand
GACGGCGAGGGCAATTGGTCGCTGACGGGCGATGACCTCGCGGGCTACTACACGACGCGCCTCGAGCGGGGGTACATCGCAGATCTATCGCAGCGTCACCGGATCAGCGTCAACCCCACCGTGACATCGACGCAGCATCTCGTCTACACGCTGATGCCGCGCGTGGTGACCGGCCTCGTGACCGATCAGAGCGGAACGCCGCTGGCCGGCGCGCCGATGACCGGCTACTTCGACGTCAATCGCTCGCCGTGGTACTTCAACGAGACCGTCGTCAGCGGCGCAGACGGCACGTACACGCTCCGCGCGCCGGCGGACATCACCTATGCGGAAGTCGACCCGAACAGCCTGAACGGCTACGCCAACCCGAACCCCTCGTGGCAGTCCCTCGCCATCCCGGCCGACGGCTCCGACCTCACGGCCGCGCCGTTCGTCTACCGGCAACTCGTCGTCTCGGTCTCCGGTGTCGTCCGCACGCTCGACGGCACGACGGTGGCAGGATTCGACGTCAGCGCGGACGTCTACGGCGCGTCGTACATCCACGCGTCGGCGAGGACGGCCGCCGACGGCTCGTACACCTTGTGGGGAGACGCCGGCACCTGGTACCTGAACTACGCGTCGGTGGACGGCTACGCCAGTGGCGCCCCGACATACCTCTCGGTCGGCGCGACGGGCGTGAGCGGCAACGACGTCGTGCTCGTCCCCGCCGCGGTGTTGAGCGGAACCGTGACGACGGCTGCCGGCGGCACCGTGGCCGCGAACTTCAACGTCTGCGGGTGGACATGCACGTACGTGCAGAGCACGTTCGCCGGCACGTATGAGACGTGGCTCCCCGTCGATCCGGCGAGCCAGAGCTCGGTCTACGACAGCGGCTCGTTCTACACCGCGGTCCCGGGCTTCTCGAGGCCGCACGTGGCGACGCTGACCGCGACGCCGGGCGCCTCGCTGACCCACGATTACGTCTACGGCTACTACACCCGGGTGCTCGGTGGAACCGCGATCGACTCGTTCGGCGCGCCGGTGGCAGGGACGACGCTGTACGTCTACACCTACGCCGGCGAGCAGGTCAACGCCACGACCGACGCCGCCGGGCTGTGGTCGGTGCTTGCACCCGACGGAGCCGGCTACGTGTACGGATCCGGCGACGTCCACTACGGCAACCCGGGCACCACCTACTTCGACGCCACGACGACGTCGGGGCTGATCGTCCGGTTCCCGACGGCGATCCTGACGGGAACCGCACGCGACGACCAGGGGACGCCGCTCCAGGCGACGTTCCAGGTGTGCAACTACTACTACTGCTACGCCGGCAACAGCTTCACGGTGACGTCGGCGGCCGACGGCTTCTTCAGCGTGCGGGTCGCGCCGAACTACTACGCGGTGATCATCCCGCAGCCGCTCGACCAGCACCTGACACCGGGCAGCCGCACGTTCTACGGCGTCTATGCAGGGACGACGCAGACGGCCGACTTCGTCTTTGCGCGCCCGGCGATCATCACCGGGCTCCTGATCGACGACGCCGGAGCGCCGCTCGTCGGCTTCCAGGTCGCCCTCGATCCGTCGTGGAACCGGTCCGCCGCGCAGACGGCGATCACCGACGCGAACGGGCGCTACACGTTCTCGATCAACAGCCCCTCGGTGAGCACGCACAGCGTCGAGGCGTGGACGCACCTCGGCTACACGAAGCGCCGCGCGGACAATCCCGACGGCGGCGCGTTCTCCGAGAGCTCCACCGTGGTGAACGGGACGACGTGGAACGTCGCTCCGCTCGTACTCGACCGAAACGCAACGGTGACGGGTCTTGCGACCGCGGCGGACGGCACGCTCCTCTCGGGTGTGCCGGTCTATCTCGACGACACCGAGCCGTGGGCCAACTGCAAGGACTCCGTCTGCACGCAGACCTGGTACTGCTACTGGTACGGCTACTGTCCCACCGCCGGCACGAACCACTACGAGGCGACCACGGACTCGTTCGGGCGCTACACGATCAGCGCGCCGGTTGGCGGCGGGGCGGTGGTGAAGCCGCGCAAGATCGACCACTACACGACGCCGGCGAACTCACCGGCCCTCAGTCTCGCGACGAATGGGACCGGCACCGCGAACTTCGTCTACCAGCGAAACGTCACGCTGGTCGTCGATCTGGCGACGAACACCGGCACGCTCCCGGACGTCCACGTCAGGTACGACGCGACGGACGCCTATTACTACGCCTCCGGCTCGTCGCCCGAGCACCGCTACACGGCTGACATCGTCGTCCCCTCGGGGGCGACGAGCTACACGATCGAGTTGCCGTCGGGCGCCGGTGACGGCTGGTACCTGCGCATGACGAAGGTCGGCGATGTCTACACCGGCGAGTTCAGCCGCGACCACGTCACCTGGCAGAACTTCGGCACCGACGTCACCAACGCCGCCATGCCTTCCCCGAAGGTCGGCGTGTACGCATTCGGCACGGCGAGCCAGATCACGCCCGTCACCGTCTCCTTCGAGTACTTCCGCATTGCGGGCGCCGCCTCGGCATGCGACCCGGGAACGCCGGTCAGCGACGAGTTCGGCGGCACCGCGCTCGACACGTGCCGCTGGAACTCGATCGTTCGCAGCGATCCCGGCTACGTCTCGGTGTCCGACGGCCGTCTGCACGTCACGACGCAGCCCGGCGACATCTGGGGCAGCGCCACGAACGGCTCGAACCTGATCCTCCAGACGGCGCCGGCGGGCGACTGGGTGGCCGAGACCTACGTCAACGCGCCGCTGCTCGAGCAGTACCAGCAGGCCGGTCTGCTCGTCTACGGCGACGACGACAACTACCTCAAGTTCGACGTCGTTGCCGACAACTGCAGCGGCTGCGCGAAGCAGCGCCGCGTCGAGATGGTCGCTGAGGTCGGCGGCGCTATGCAATACCCGTACGGGAACTACTCGGTCAGCTCGTACGGCACACAGGCGACGGTGCGCGTCGACGATTACGTCGCAGGCTTCGGCTACGCGTTCCCGACCACGTACAGCTTCTCCGACGTGGAGCTCACGCCCGGCGCGACACTCCACCGGACGTTCGCGTGGAAGCAGAACGCGACGATCACCGGTCACGTCCAGCACCAGGATGGGTCACTCGTCGGCTCGTCCGTCCAGGTGCACGTCTACACGCGTGACACGGACGGCCGTGCGCACACGAACTACGCGTACACCGACGCGAGCGGGAACTACTCGATCGACGCGATGACCGGTCAGGCATCGCTCTACCTCGACAGCCAGCTCGACGGGTACGGGTACGGCGGCCCGGTCGGCGCGACGGTCGACCATTACGAGCTCACCCTCGCCTCCGGCGAGACGCGCACGGGCGCCGACTTCGAATACATCCCGTGGGCCACGGTCACCGGCCACCTCGCCTCGGATACCGCGAGCGTTCCGCTGCCGTATTCCGCGTACGTGTACTTCCATGCGGTCGACAAGTGGAATCACTCCTACTACTACCAGTACGCCCAGACTCCCTCCGGCGGCGGTGCGTACTCCGTGCTCCTGCCGGTCGGGCACGCCGACACGCAGTACTTCGGCTCGTTCAGCCACTTCCTCAATCCCCAGGGGCGCTCCTTCGACGTGCCGGCCGCGGGACTGACGAACGTCGACTTCACGTGGACGGCGCTCGGCGTGCTGTCCGGGCGGCTGCACGACATCAACGGCAACGGCGTCGGCTACTACAGCGTCGTCACGGCCATGAGCATTCCCGACCCGCACGCCTCGTTCACGGCGTGGGTGTTCCTCGATCCCGGCACGCCGCCCGTGGAGATCATGCTGCAGTGGGCCACGCAGGAAGCCGGCTGGGAGCATCGCGCCTTCTGGGGCGACGACCGCTTGTACTGGGCAGGAACACTCGGAACCGTCTCGCGCGTCAGGATGGGCGATCTCCCGGCCCCCGGCGTGTGGACGCAGCTCGACGTCTCGGCCGCGACCGTCGGCATCGCAGGCCAGCACGTCAGCAGCATGGCCTTCACTGCCTGGGGCGGCAAGCTGTGGTGGGACGACGTCACCTCCGTGTACGACGGGGCCGCCCCGACCACCTGGCTCGGCGACTCGCTGCCCACCGGCTCGAGCGCCTACGGTGACTACGAGACCTTCACGTGGGACACGTCGATGGCACACAGCGGGACGCAGTCGATCGTCTCGCAGGGCTACTACAGCGACTACTACCACCAGTCCATCATCTCGCCGCCGTCGGTCGCGATCCCGCCGCCGCGCTACACCGCGCAGACGTACTACGTCTACGGGCAGTGGTCGATGGACGTGCTGCCCGGCACCTACGTCGTCACCGCGCCGCAGATCGATCCGTTCGGCATCCCGGCTCCGCAGACCGTCACTGCCGTCGCGGGCCAGACGGTCAACGTCGACTTCCTCTACCGGCTCGTCGGCACGGTGCAGGGGTACGTCACCGACGACGCGCCGACGCCCGCGCCGCTCGCCGGCGTCCGCGTCTGCGACGAGCGCGGCAACTGCGGCACGACCGACGCCACCGGCTTCTACACGTTCCCCGTTCCCACCGGCCCCCGCACGATCGTCCCGACACGGTTCGTCCGCGGCTACACCGTCGCCGACCAGACTGGGCCGTTCACGGTCGGTCTGAACGCCACCGTCACGGTTCCGACGATCGTCTACGTCCGGAACGGCTCCGTCTCCGGCTTCACCCGAGACGACCTCGGAGGCCCCGTCGCCGGCGCCACCGTCAGCTTCGCCTATCGCGATCCGAGCGGCAACGCGTTCCTCACGACCTACTCGACGGTGTCAGGGGCCGACGGCTCGTACACGCTGAGCGTCCCGTTCGGCACGCGCCAGATCGACGCGCAGGCGCTGGCCGGCTACACGCTCCACGCTCCCGCCTCGCAATCGGTCGACGTGGCGACGGCCGGAAGCGTGGACTTCCAGTACGACCGGTACGGCTCCATCGTCGGGACGCTGCTCGACCGGCAGGGCAATCCCGTGAGCGGCGCCGTGCTGCAGGCGTGCAGGTACCAGTGCTACAGCGGCACGAGCGGCGCGAACGGTGCCTATGCGATCGGCAACCTGCCCGCCGGGGACTACGTGATCTACGCAGGCGCCCTGCTCGGGTACCACGTACCGGACGCGAAGTCCGCCTCCGTGCCGATCGGCGCGTCCATCACCGTCGACTTCAGCGACTACGTGAAGCTGCAGCACGTCGGCGGCCACGTGCAGGACGACGCGGGGACGGCGCTCTCCGGCGTCTCGCTCTGCCTCAGCGGTGGGCCGACGCCGGGCTGCCTCTCGACGAGCGCCGCCGGAGACTTCAGCGGCTATGTCGACCCCGGCGCGTACACGCTGACGCCGCAGAGCTACACCGGCGGCTTCGGCGGCTACCTGACGGCGGCGGCGCAGTCGTTCACCGCGGTCGAGGGCGGCGACGTGTCGAAGACGTTCACGTACGTCCGCAAGGCCGTTCTGCACGTGAAGGTCACCGACCAGGCAACGCCGGGTGCGCCGCTCCGCAACGTGCCCGTGTACGCGTACTCGGGCACGACGCTGCTCACCCAGGCCAACTCGACATTCGATTCGGTCTTCGGGCTCGACGGCGTCGCGACGCTGTACGTGCAGGCGGGGATCGCGATCACCCTCACGGTCGGAGTGCGTGACGGCTACGACTCGCCCGAGGGGGCCGGCGCCTCGCAGACGTTCACCGGGACGGTGGGCGTCCACTCGCTGCTCTCGACGGCGTTCGTGCTGAGCCGCTGGGGCACCGTGACCGGGCGCGTCACGGACGATCTCGGCGGCGTCGCCGGTGCGCTCGTGACGACCTCGCGCGGCGGCTCGCAGGTCACGAACTCGACCGGTGACTACACGATCTTCACGCCGAGGGGCTCCGTGATCGTGACGCTGCAGGCGGTGCCGAGCCACACCACGGCGCCGGCGCAGACGGTCTCCGTCAGCTCCGGCCAGGCGACGCAGGTCGACTTCGCCGTCGTCCGCTTCGGGACGATCGCCGGCGAGGTACGCGACAGCGCGAACCATCGCCTCGTCGACGGGGCCGGCAATCCGCTGCGCGTGACGATCGGCGTCTACGTCGGCGGCGTGCGCATCACCTCGGCGCAGACCGACCTCACCGGCCACTACGTCGTCGAAGGGCCGGCCGGCAACGCGATCCTCGTCGGCGACGGCGCCGAGGGCTGGGATGCCCCGGCGGGCGCTGCGGTGACCTTCGCGACGGGCACCTCCTCCGCCGGCGCAGGCCCGACGCTCGTGTACCTCCACTGGGGCCGCATCGCAGGCTTCGTGCGCGACCCGGGCGGCACGGGCGTGGCGGGCATTGTCGTCCGCACGAGCACCGGCCGGACTTCGACCACCAACGCAGCCGGCGCGTACTCGATCTCGGCGCCACATGGCAGCTACGTCGTGAGCATCGACCGCGCGCCGAACATCGTCACCCCGACGGGCTCGACGCCGGCCTCGATCACGAGCGAGCAGGACACCGCGCTCAGTTTCGTCGCGTCGCCGTACCAGACGCTCGCAGGCCAGGTCGTCGACTCGCAGGGCCTCGTCGTGCGGGACACCGTCACCCATGCCACGCCGTCCATCTACGCATACGACTCGTTCACCGGTGCGCTCGTCAACGCCGCGGTCAGCGGCACGAGCTTCACGATCCTCCTGCCGCAGGGCGCGGTCACCATCTACTCGGCCGCGATCAACGGCTACACCGCGCCCGCACCGCACGTGATCGCTGCCGGCGCAGGCACAGCAGGCACGCTGACCTACCTCAACGACGGGGGCATCGCAGGCCTGCTGAGCGACGACCTGGGCGCGCTCGCCGGCGTGCGCGTGACCGCGGTCGCCCGCTCGGGCGGCCTGACGAAGACCGAGCTCACCGGCAGCGACGGCCGCTTCCACATCTCCCTTCCGGTCGGCTCGTACGACGTCTCGGTGGATGCCGTCGCGATGCACGTGCGGCCCGATCCGCAGAACACGCTCGTCGGCTCCGGGGGCATCACCAGCGTCGCCTTCAACGTCCGCCGCTTCGGCGAGCTCTTCGGCTTTGTCCGCGACGAGACCGGGGCGCCGGTCCGCAACGCCACGGTCTACGCTTCGCTCGCTGCCGGCAGCAGCGTCGCCGTTCAGACGAACGACCTCGGCGCGTTCTCGATCCGCGGGCCGCCGACCGACGCCGCAGGACAGACGTATCGCATCTTCGTCCTGCCGATCGCCCACTACGAGGCGGCGGCGGACAAGGTCTCCCGCCTTGCCGCAGCCGGTGAAGCGGGCGGCCTGGTCGACCTCGGCACCTTCACGCTCTCGAGCTACGCGAAGCTGACCGGTCACATCACGGACGACGCCGGCGCACTCGCAGGAGTCGTCGTCCATGCAAGCCGCAGCGGCTCTCTCGTCGACACGGCGACGAGCGGCACGGACGGCTCGTACACGCTCTACGTCCCGCACAACGACGCCTACCGCGTCTACGGCGACGACCTCCCGAATCACGTGACGCCGGTGCCGGTGCCGCTGGACCCGCTCGGCGCGCCGCTCACCGTGACCGTCGGGCCGGGGGAGACCCACGGCGGCCTCGACCTCTTCTACAAGGCGTATCGCGTCGTGCGCGGCACCGTGCGCGACAACGCAGGCAACGGGCTCGGCAACAGCAACGCGGGCCTCGGTCCGTTCATCGTCTTCACGGGCGACGCCGTCATCCAGGGCTCGGACGTGCTGCACATCAACAAGCGCTTCAAGTCCGACCCGGCCGGCGCCTACACCGCGTACCTCCCGAACGGGAACTACCTCACGGCGCCGGTGCCGCTGCCCGGCTGGGCCTCGACCTCGACACCCATCGAGCTCCAGGTCGACGACACGGGCTGTTACTCGGGCTCGGGTCACGGGAGCCCGATCGCCTGCAACACCCTCGACTGGGTCTTCACCCACGGGGTCGTGCAGGGCCGCGTCGTCGACGACGCCAATAACGGAGTCGGCGGCGTGCTGCTCGACCTGCGCGGCGTCGAGTACGCGACCGCCACCTTCAGCGCCGACGACGGCTCCTTCACGCTCGCCGGGCCTCCCGCCGACTACGGGATCGTCGGTCACCAGCGCGACGGCTTCACGACGCCGCTGGCCGCGACGATCGTCACGCTGACCGGCTCGGCGACGCCGCTTGCGACGACCATTCTCTACCGCCGGAACGGGACTGTCACCGGTCACGCGGTCGACGCCACCACCGGCGCCCCGCTCGCCGGCATCACCGTCGAGGTGCGCAACTCGCCCGACGGCGGCAACGACCGCGCGAGCGGCGTGACCGACGCGAACGGACGCTTCGAGATCTCCGCGCCGGCGGGGCGGATCATCGCGTACCCCGGCATCGCGCTGGGCTACGAGCTGCCGGCGAACGTCACGGGCCGGACGGTGGATCCCGCGGGCACCCTCGACGTGGGCAACTTCCAGTACGTCAGCGCGCTCGTGTCCGGGTTCGTGCGCGACTCGTTCGGCGTCGGGCTCGCCGGGGTCGGCATCACCGCACAGGACGGCGGCGGGTTCTACAACGACGCGATCACCGCCGCGAACGGCTCCTTCAGCATGCACGTGCACACCGGGACGAACTTCCTCCACTTCTCCGACCGCGCCGGCTATGCGAGCCCCGCGCCGCTGACGCTCGCGAACCTCGCCGCCGGCGTCGACCCGACCACGCGCGTGGCCGTGTACGGCAATGCCCGCGTGAGCGGCACCGTGCAGACCGCGGGCTCGTGCACACCGGCTTGCGGCGCCCCGGTCGGGCTTGCCGGTGCCGTGCTGGCCGCGTTCCAGAACGGCGTTGCCGTCGGCGCGACGACCACCGGCGCGGACGGCTCCTACAGCCTCGGTGTGCCGCTCGGCGCCGTGACCTTGCGGGTGGGCGCCGTCGCCGGCCTCACGACGCCTGTTCCCGTCGACCTGACCGGCCTGACGGCTGCGGAGACGCGGGCGCAGAGCTTCCTCTTCACCGTCAACGGCCACGTCAGCGGCACCGTCCTCGACGATCTCGGCAACGCCCTCGACGGTGTTCGCGTCGCGATCGGCCAGTTCCAGACCGTCAGTGCGGGCGGTGGGCTCTACACCCTCGACGCGCCCTCCGGCGCCGGCATCAGCTTCAACGTCACCTCGGGCTTCCTGACCGGCTACACGCGGCCGGCTGCGCACACGGGCCTCCACCTGGACAGCGGCGCGAGCCTGACCCTCGACCTGCTCTATCAGCGCAACGCGACGGTGCAGGGCCACATCCTCGACACCGGTGGCAACGGGATCGGCGGCGTCAACGTCGTCGCGACCGGGCCCGACGGCAACGTCACCTATGCGGTCAGCGCCGCCGACGGCTCGTACGTGCTCTCCGCGCCCGTCGGCTCGGACGTCGTGCGCGGCTTCGGGTTCGGCGGCTACGAGACGCCGTCTCCGCAGACGCTGCTCCTGACCGCCGCAGAGCTGCGTGTCGGCGTCGACTTCATCTACGGCAACGCGATCCTCACCGGCTCCGCCGTCGACTCCGCGGGCAACGCGCTCGAAGGAGTGCCCATCCTGATCGAGGGCGCCCTCGGCTCGATCGTCCACACCCGCGCCGACGGCACGTTCACCGCCAACGCCGCGCCCGGCGCCGTCCGCGTCCGGCCGGGCACCGTCACCGGCTTCGCCCGTCCGGCGAGCCCGTGGGACGCCACGGGCCTCGTCGTCGGCGGCACGTACGCGGTGCCGACGTTCGTCTACGCCGCCGTCGGCTCGCTTTCCGGCCTCGCCGTCGACCTGCTCGGCAACCCGATGGCCGGCGTCCGCGTCTTCGTCTCGGCGCCGAACAACCAGTTCACGATCACGACCGACGCCACGGGCCACTTCTCCACCGAGGCCGCGCCCGGCGACAACACGATTCGCGGCAACGCGGTCTTCGGCTACGTCACCCCGGACCAGTTGACGGTGACGGTGCTGAGCGGCCTCGACAGCGGCAACCTCGTCCTCACCTACGGCCACGGCATCCTCAGCGGCCACGTCGGCGACCAGAACGGCAACGACATCGCCGGCGCTCTCGTCACCTCGAGCGGCGCGTTCCAGTCGGAGACGCGCACCGACTCGCGTGGCAACTACACGCTCAAGGTCGGCATCGGCGACAACACCGTCGCCGTCCAGGATCTCGACGGGCTGAACACACCCGACTCGCGCGCGATCGCCTTCGTCGCCGTTGCCGGCCCGATCGCGCAGCACGAGAACTTCGTCTACCAGCGCTTCTCGAGCGTCGCCGGGAGCGAGCTCCGCCTGCTGGTCGAGGACACCGACACGCGCGCTCCCGTCGCCGGCGTGACCGTCGCACTCGCGGTCGGTGACATCCAGGTGAAGAAGACAACCGATGCGAACGGCCGCGTCCGCTTCGCGGTCGATCCGGGGAGCTACATCTCGTACATCTTCAAGGACGGCTACCGGCCGGTCACGCAGGCGGTCGACGCCGGCATCGGAGTCGGCGAGCAGCTCGCGCTCGTGAAGAGCCAGCAGTTCGTGGTCGGCGAGGTGACGGTGAAGCGCCTGACGCTCTCCGAGATCCTCGCTGCGGGCATCGATGTCAACAACCCGGCGAACCAGAACATCTACGTCTTCACCGCGCGGATCGTGCTCGACCTGACCGGGCCCGGCATCCCGATCAACTTCACGTTCAACGGCGCCGGCGAAGCGCTCGACGGCGGCGGCGGCGGTGGCGGCGGCGGCGGCGATGGCGGCGGAGGCGGCGGCGGCTGCAGCGCCGACTTCGGTTGCGACTTCAGTGGCCCGGACGGCGAGCACGTCTACGTCAAGCCGCTCCCGGGTCCGGCCGACAAGAAGCCGTTCGCGTACTTCCTGATCCCGGGCACCGCGCGCTTCCTGAAGGAGTTCTTCCAGATCCACTTCCACGTGGTGAACACCGCCGACCCGGAGTGGGTGCTCGAGGACACGACGGCAACGCTCGGCGACATGCCGGGGCTGCCGCTCGCGCTGACCGCCAAGCAGCAGACCCTCGCGGTCCACCTGGGCGACATCGCCGGGGGCAAGGAAGCGTCGACCGACTGGATCGTGCGCGGCGACGTGGCGAACGATTACTTCCCGGCCGTGCACCTGACCTCGACGCTCCAGCCCGTCGGCGAGGCGTTCGCGATCGACTTCAAGGCGAAGACCGCGATTCACGTCTTCGGCTCCGACGCGATCAAGATGACCTTCGACGTGCCGCCGACCGCGGTCGCGCCGTTCCCGATCCAGTGCCCGTTCGTCGTCGACGCTCCCGATCCGGCGTGCGACTCGATCGCGAAGTGGGCGTCGGGCGCCGCGAGCCCGGGCGAGCTCGAGCGCTCCGCAGTGCCGTTCATCGTGCGCATCGGGCTCGAGAACCTGACCGACGTTCCGATCTACAAGGCGAGCGTCAACCTCTCGAACCTCGATCCGCGCCTGCTCGGCGTCGACGCGACCGACCAGATGTTCACGGCCGGCATCGGCGTCGTCGGCACGAGGGCGGGCGACATGGCGCAGCGGCCGCTCCTGATGGGCTTCGGCGAGCAGCTCCGCCACGACTGGCTCCAGATCGACCCGCACCAGACGGTGTGGGCGACGTGGATCCTGATCCCGCCGTTCGGCGCGCCCGTCGACGTCTCGCAGTCGTCGGTGCAGCACGAGGGCGGCAATGCAGACTTCCACGCGCAGGTCAGGATCGACCCGCAGCTGGCGAGCGGGATCTCGAACGTCGACCTCGGTCTCGTCACGCGCGGGATCGGCAGCCTCGCGCTGAACGACGACGCCGGCGTGGCGCTCGCCTGGAGCGCGATCCAGGGCGCCCGCTCGTACCGCATCTACCGGACACAGGACCGCTACAGCTGGACGCGACAGAGCAGCTTCCTTGCCGAGGTGGACGCGGCGTCCGGCGTCAACTCGTTCCTCGACGCGTCGACGACGGGTACCCCCGGCGAGCCGGAGGCGTACTTCTACGCGATCGAGACCGTCTTCGGCCCGAACGCGTCGAGCCCGGAGGGCGAGTCGCACGTGCTGCACCCGGTCACGCCCGTCGTCGACCGCAACGGGCTCTTCTCGCGCTCCTCGCTGCTGCGCGCCTCGTCGCTGCCGACCTCGACGGTCACCATCACCGACCCGAACGGCTCGAGCTACGCGTCGCACGCTGCGGGCAACGGTCTCCAGTCGATCCAGCTGACCGGCTCGGCTCTGCTCGACGGCGACTACCTGATCAGGGTCACCGGCGGCACCGTCGAGGACAACTTCCAGGTGACGGTCTCCGGTCAGGGCGACTTCGCCGACCCGGTGCACTGGCAGCACACGTTCACGCCGCACATGGAGGATCTCGTCGGCCGCCTCGCCGCGGGCGAGACGAAGAGCTACCGGCTGCGGTTCGACCATCTGCGCGGCTTCGAGCGCATCTGGCTCGAGGGCAGCACCGGCCCGCGCGTCGACGGCGTGACGCTGAGCACCGCCGAGGTGGGCGTCGTCTCCTCCGAGGCCGCGTACGGCGACTCGGCGCACCAGCTCACGATCTCCGGCGCCAACCTCGCCGCGGGCTCGCACGTCTACCTCGGTGGGCAGGAGCTCGCAGCCACGTCCGTCGCCGCGACACTCGTCGCGACCATTCCGGTCGGGCTCACGCCCGGCTGGCACGACCTGCTCGTCACGAACGCGGACGGCTCGGCGTTCAACTGGGTCTACGGCGCGGTGCGCGGCATCGAGGCGTCGAGCATCGCCGTCGATCGTGCGACGGGCGAGCTGCCGCGCATGCTCGGCGGCTCGGCGAGCTTCTCGCTCCTGACGCGGAACGCGCCCGGCGGGTCGTCCCTCGCGTACCGGCTCGACAACGGCGCCCCCGTCGCGCTGTCGGGCTCGACGCTCGCGCTCTCCGGCCTCGCGTACGGCTGGCACGACGTGGTCGTCGAGCTCGTCGGATCGGACGGCACGTCACTGCCGGTCCCGGTCACGACGCGCATCTCGTTCGAAGTCCTGCCGGCGCGACTCGACGCTGCAGGCAACGCACTGCCGTGGCCCACGCGGCTGGCCGGCGGCGACGGCGCCCTGCAGATCACTGCGGGCGACACGAGTCAGGTCACGCTCGGCGGCACCGTGCCGGCCGGCTCGCTGGTCGCGATCACGATTGACGGCCGCGACGGCCGCCTCGTGAGGACACCGCTTTCCGGGCCGATCACGCTCGGGCTGACCGCGTCGCTCGCGCCGGGCGCGCACATCCTCCGCGCCGAAGTCGTGGACGCCACGAACCGGCCGACCGGCGTCTTCGACTCCCGGCTCGTGTGGGCGCTCCGCGCCGACCATCAGGTGCTCGTCGACCCGATCGCGACGCCCGGTGAGAGCGTCTCCGTGCCGTTCCGCTTCGTCCGCGGCAACGACATGCCCGAATACCACTTCGCCGTTCCCGTCGGCGGCTTCTCGCTCGAGTCGCTGCCGCCCGACACGACGACTGCGTCGCTCGACGGTTCGCCGCTCACCGCGCGGGCGCTGACGAGCTCCGGGACGGGCACGCTCGCACTGACCGCGCCCGCCGCCGGCGACCACACGCTTGGCATCGACAACGCGCTCGTCGTGTGGACGGTCGTCGACCCGGCCGCGGTCAACGGGCGCTTTGACCGTCATCCGGTGACGATCGTGCTCGACGGGCCGGGGGCGCGCACGGTCGACGGCTACGTCCTGCCGCCTGCGACCGATCCGGACGGCGTCGTCACGTACACGATCACGCTGACCGGCGACGGCTCGACGCCGCTCGTCGGCCAGCCGGTGCGCGTCGTCCTCCGCAGCCTGCTCGACGAGATCCTCGGCGCGACCTTCGCCGGCACGACGGGCACCGACGGCAAGCTCACCGTCTCGTTCCGGGCCGCGTTCGTCCGCTCCTCCGACTGGCGGATCGAGGCGCGCTACGACGGCGACTGGTGGTACCAGCCCGGCGAGACGCACACGCTCCTCACGGTCGCCCATCCGGACGAGCAGACGGTGCACGTGTTGCCGCCGCAGTCCGGCAGCTCCTTCGGCATCGACTTCGACCAGCGCACCCCGTGGAACGTCACGGGCACGTCGTGGAGCCGCGATACGACCGTGGACGTCTCGATCGTCTGCGTGACGTGCACGGCGCATTCGTTCACGCTCGCGCTCGCACCGGCCGCCCTGCCGACACTCGCAGACTTCGTCCAGGCCTCCGTCACCGCCCGCCACCGCTCCGACGCGGTCGGCATCTGGCGGGCTACCGCAACCGGGCGCGAGAGTGGAAGCGCGTTCGACATGCTCTTCAAGGTCGACCCGGCCGACGTGCCCTCGCTCGATCCGCCGTCGACGCCCGACCTCGTCGCAGCGTCCGACTCGGGTCGCTCCAGCAGCGACGACCTGACCAACGTGACCTTGCCGACGTTCGAGGTGGTCACCGTCGCGCAGCTCATCGTCCAGCTCGTGGAAGGCGGCGTCGTGATCGGCTCGGCCCGCGCAGGTGACGACGGCATCGCGCTCGTGCAGGTCGACGCGGCGCACGCGCTCTCCGAAGGCGTGCATCGGATCTCGGCGCAGGCCGCGGACGACAGCGGCATCACGAGCTCTCTCTCGGACGAGCTCGCCGTGACCGTCGATCTGACGCCACCGGCGCTGTTCCTCCCGGGCGACCAGGCCGCCGAGGCGACGAGCGCGACCGGCGCGACCGTGACCTTCCTCGAGCCCACGGCGACGGACGCGGGCGGCATCGACACGCTCGTGTGGTCGCTCGCTTCCGGCACCCTCTTCGCACTCGGGCACACCCCGGTCTCCGTGACCGCGCGGGACGCGGCCGGCAACGTGTCCTCGGCCGGCTTCGACGTGTTGGTGCAGGACACGACGGCGCCGGCGTTGTCGGTTCCGGCCGATCAGGTCGCCGAGGCGACGAGTGCTGCGGGTGCGACGGTCGGTTATCCGGTGGCGACGGCGACGGATGCGGTCGGTGTCACCTCGCTCACCTATTCGGCGGCTTCGGGCAGCGTGTTTGCGTTGGGCACGACGACGGTGACCGTGACGGCGACGGATGCGGCCGGGCATGTGTCGCGGGCGAGCTTCAGCGTGTTGGTGCAGGACACGACGGCGCCGGCGCTGTGGGTGCCGGTTGATCAGGTGGCGGAGGCGACGAGTGCTGCGGGCGCGACGGTCGGTTATCCGGCCGCAGCCGCGACCGACGCGGTCGGCGTCACCTCGCTCACCTATTCG
>JANMWV010000090.1:0-3573 GCA_031394165.1 Actinomycetes bacterium | reverse complement strand
ACCGCCGTGCTGGCGCTCGGCGCGCGACCGCTCGAGGCGGTGCCGGGTGCGCTCACGTTTCGGGGCCACGAGGATCTCCCGGCGTTCGAGGCGCTGCTCGAGCGCGCCACGGCGGGAGACCTCCGCCGGATCGCGTTCGTCGCTCCGCGCGGGGCCACCTGGCCGCTGCCGCTGTACGAGCTGGCGCTGCTGACGGCGGGGTACCTCGTCGAGCACATGACACGGGGCGTCGAGCTCGTGATCGCCACGCCCGAGGAGCGGCCGCTCGAGCTGTTCGGCGAGGTCGCCAGCACCGCGATCGCGCAGCTGCTCGAGCTGCGGGGCATCGCCTTCGAGCACGGCACCGCCGAAGCGGACGCGGTCGTCGCGCTGCCGCTGCTCGAGGGCGTGCCGATCGACGGCGTGCCGCAGGACAGCGACGGCTTCGTCTCGACCGACGAGTACGGGTGGGTGCTCGGACTCAACGACATCTACGCAGCGGGCGACCTGACGCAGTTTCCGATCAAGCAGGGAGGGCTCGCAGCGCAACAGGCGGAGGCCGTCGCGAGCTCGATCGCGGCCGATGCAGGAGCGCTCGTGCGACCCGTGACGTTCAAGCCGGTGCTTCGTGGACTCCTGCTGACCGGAATGACGCCGCGCTTCTTGCGTGCAGGGCCGGGCGGGCATCCGTCGCTCGTCGACACGCAGCCGCTGTGGTGGCCGCCGGCGAAGATCGTCGGGCGCTACCTGACGCCGTTCCTCGCCGATCACCTCGGCTTGGCGAAGGAAGCCACGCGGCCACCGCAGGTGAAGGCCCTGCAGGTCGACGTCGCCCTGGACACGGGCGATCACGCCGTCTGGTCGTCGGTCTGATTACCGCTGCGCCGCTGCGCGCAGGCGCTCGAAGCGCCGGCGCAACTCCTCCATCCGAGCCTCGAGGTGCCGCCGCGCGCGGCTGCCGGGCCGGGCGCGTCGGTGCTCTTCGCGCACGTGCCTGTACGCATGCGCGGCTTCCTCGAGCCGGCTCTGCGTCACCGCGGGCGTGTCGTGCGGTTGACGGCTACGCCGCGGTACCCCGTCGGAGCGGTCGCTGCCGCGCCTGAAGGCTGCAAGCGCGTTCTCGACGCGCCAGATTCCGCTGTCGCGGGGAACGCGCGGCTCCCGCGTCACTCCCGTCTTGCGGATGCTCGATTCAACCGGCTTCCGTGTCCAGCGTGGGCGCATCGTCCACCTCCTGAGCTTTCGGCCCTCCTGTTCCCCCCGATCGATCGCCTCGGCATCAGTAGTTCGGTGCAGACGGGAACCCCGCAGCGGGATCCGCGAGCACCCTGATGGCCCCAGGGTGTCCCCCGGCGATCGTGGGCGTAGGCAAGCGAAAGGTCACGCGATGCGCGGGAATGCGCTCGACTGCTTCTTCCTCTTCCACGACCGACAGGACGCGGGGGAGGTGCTTGCGCGCGACCTCGCATCGTTCGCCCAGGGCGACGCCGTCGTGATCGGCCTCGCGCGCGGCGGTGTCGTCGTCGCGGCCGCGGTGGCCAGAGCGCTTGGCCTCCCGCTCGACGCCGTCGCCGTGCGGAAGGTCCGGCATCCGGCGCAACCGGAGTACGCGCTCGGCGCCGTCGCGCCGGGGGGAGTCGCCGCGATCTGTGCAAGCGACGGCCTCACGGAGGAGCAGCTCCTCGCCGCGGTCGCGCGTGCGCGCGCCGAAGCTGAGGCTCTCGATCTGCAGCTTCATCGGGCGCGTCCGGCGGCTTCGCTTGCCGGCCGCGCCGTCCTGCTCGTCGACGACGGACTTGCGACGGGAGCCACGATGCGCGCAGCGGCACGCTGGGCCGAGAGCCGCGGCGCCCGGCGCGTCGTCGCCGCTGCGCCCGTCGGCGCGCGGGACACGGTCTCGCGTCTCGCGGACGAGGTCGACGCCGCCGTCTGCCCGTATCCGGTCGACGATCTGGTCGCGGTCGGCCTGTGGTACGAGGACTTCGGCCAGGTCGACGACGACACAGTGGTCGCGCTGCTCGCGTCCTCGTCGGCCGCCGGGTCACGCCTACTGGAAAGGAGTCCGTCATGAGGAAGCTCGAGCTGGCACCGAAGAGGATCCGCATCCAGGCACCGGACGCCGCGGCTGCGTTCGCGCTCGAGCGTCGGCTGGCGCATCTGCGTCCGACGGCGATCAGCGTCGGCCTTGGCTGGTGGGTGGAGCTCGAGGACACGGGGAACCGGCTCGAGGAGATCGAGGCCGCCGTCCGGCACTGGCTGCGCGAGATCGACCTCCGTGCGACAGCGATGCGCGTCGACGTCACGACCGAGAAGATGATCGAGCAGGTGCCCGAGGAGCTGCCGCTCGGCGCCGGCTACGACGGTTCGAGCGTGCTCGTCCACGAGCCGTAGACGACGGCGGTCGCCAGCCGGATCAGGTCGAGCAGAAGGCGGATCGTCGTCGTCTTGCCTGCGCCGTTGGGGCCGACGGCGTGTCCATTGCCCTAGACCGCCGTGAACCGCCTGCGCCTGAACGCGCGGCGCAGCTCGTCGGCGCCCCAGACCACGAATGGGAACGGCGCCAGCAGCGCGAGCTCCGTGAGGTGAAGCGGCGCCGTCCCGAAGACGCCCTGGAGCGGCGTGACGTAAATGAGCGCCGCCGCAAAGACGATCTCGGACGCGATGCCGACGAGCAGCAGACGGTTGGTCAGGAAGCCGACCGTCCGCAGCGATGCCCGCTCGGTGCGCGCCGCCATCGCAGTTCCGATCTGGCAGGCAACGATCCCGGCGAACGTCATCGTGGTCGCAGAGGCGTAGGCACCGTGAAGCGGCGAGCTGCTGCCGACCGCGTCCCCGGGCCGCCAGCCGGCGCGCAAGAGGACCGTGAAGTAGCCGCCCAGCACGAGCGCGGCCTCGATCAGGCCGAGGAACACCCAGGCGCGGAAGAGGAGCGGGCGGCCGATCACGCCCTGCGAGCGCGGCCGCGGCGGGCGCTCCATCAGGCCGGGCTCCGCGGGCTCCCGTCCGAGTGCGAGCGCGGGGACGATCTCCGTGCCGAGGTCGATCGCGAGGATCTGGAGCACGGTGAGCGGCAGCGGGATCGCGCCGCCCGCGAGCGCGAAGGCGAGGAACGGGACGACCTCCGGTGTCGCGTGGGCGAAGATGTAGAGGATGAACTTGCGGACGTTGTCGTAGACACGACGACCAGCTTCGACCGCCGCGACGATCGTCGCGAAGTTGTCGTCCGTGAGCACCATGGTCGCCGCCTGGCGTGCGACGTCTGTGCCGGACCGTCCCATCGCGATGCCGATGTCGGCGCGTCGGAGCGCCGGCGCGTCGTTGACACCATCACCGGTCATCGCGACGACGTGGCCCTCCGCCCGGAGTGCGTCGGCAATCCGGAGCTTCGCCTCGGGTGACGTGCGCGCGAAGATCAGCTCCTGCCCTTCGCGCAGCAACTCGTCGAGCTCGCGCTCGCTGAGGCGATCGAGCTCGTCGCCCGTGATGACACGCGAGCCGTCTCGGCCGATGCCGACACGACGCGCGATCTCGGCGGCCGTCAACCCGTAGTCGCCGGTGACGACGACGATGCGGATTCCGGCGGCATGGCAGCGG
>JANMWV010000018.1:0-2458 GCA_031394165.1 Actinomycetes bacterium | reverse complement strand
CGTTGTGCGAACGCGACGTACTCCTCCGGGCTCTTGTCGGACTGGAGGCCCAGCCCGAGCTCGCTCAGGTCAGCTCCTCGGTGACGAGCGTCCGCTCGCCGGTCCGCTCGATGCGCATGATCAACCGCTCGTCGGGATCGGGACAGCAGACGAGGTTGTCTTGCTCGAGCCAGTCCTCCGCTGCAAGCTGCCGCTGCTTCGCGGGGATCAACGGCATCACCGCCTGCAGCGCGTAGAGGCAGAAGTGGCGTCCTGCCGGAATGCGCACCCGGTTCGACTCCGTCACCTCGAAGTAGTCGCCGACCTCGAGCCCGCACACCGAGCGGCCCTCGATCCTCTCGACCGTCACACGGATGTCGTAGAGGCGCATCTCGGTCATCAGTAGACGGTCTCCGTCGTGAACCCGACCGCGACGGCGCTGTCGTCGGAGTCGTTGCGCATCGTGTGGAGATGTGAGGAAGGCCAGACGACGCACTCGCCCTCGCACAGGACGGTGTCCTCGCCGTCGACGACGAGCACGAGCTCGCCGCGCGTGATGTACATGACGTCGATGCCGGCGTGCGTCACGGCGTCGTCGAACTTCGTCCGGGGCGCGAAGGTGGCGACGAGGAGCTCGAGATGCGTTCCGGGAACGCGGAAGGCGGCGAAGTCGACGCCCTTGCCGCGTGAGCGCTTGGAGGTCACCGGCTCGATCTTCCGCGGGGTGGCCTGCCGGAGCGAGTAGCCGAGCAGCGACGCGACGTCGTGATCGAGCGACCCGGCGACCTGCGCGAGGCGGCCGAGCGCGATGTCCGACTCGCCGCGCTCGACCGCGCCGAGGAAGGACGCGGAGATCCCGGCCTGCTCGGCGAGGCTCCGGACGGACAGCCCGCGCTGGGTGCGGAGGCGCCGGATCACCTCGCCGACGGACGGCGTGGGGGGCGTCGCGGCGGGCCTGGCAGCCATCGCGCGGAGCATAACCCGGACCTTGCGCGAGGGCGAAATATCGGTCAGAGTTGCGACATTCTGAGTCGTAAAGGAGGAGACGTGAGAAAAAGGGGAGTCACCGCGCTCGTCGCGGTTCTGGTCGTCACCGCGACGGCGGCGATCGCGACCTCGGTGGGGTCGGCAGGAACGCAGCGCGCAGTGCAGCAATCGAAGACGTGTGGGTTCACGCTGCGGATCGGCGACGTGCTGCCGTTCACCGGCGGGCTCGCGGCCTACGGCGCGAATCTCGACCGCGCAGTGAAGGTCGGGGTCGGCCTGCAGAACGCGGCGCTCAAGCAGGCCGGGCTCTCGAAGAAGATCCACGTCAGCCTCGTCGGCTCGGAGGACGGGCAGACGCAGGCGACCGCATCGGTCGAAGCGGCGACGAAGCTCATCAAGGTGAACCACGCCAACGTGATCATCGGCGAGATGGCGTCGAGCGCGACGATCCCGATGGCGCAGTCGGTCACGATCCCGAACCACGTCGTCCAGATCTCGCCGACCTCGAGCGCGCCCGACATCACGGACATCGCCGACGGCGGCTACCTCTGGCGGACGTATCCGTCCGACACGCTGCAGGGCAAGGTGCTCGCCCAGGCGGTCATCGACGCGTTCGGGAAGGGCGCGACGATCAACATCGGGGCTCGCAACGACGCGTTCGGTACGGCGCTCAAGCAGCTGTTCGTCACGGAGTTCACGAAGCTCGGCGGCAAGGTCGGCGTCAACATCTCCTGGAACGCCGACCAGGCGAACTTCGACAGCGAGATGGGCCAGCTCGTCGGCGGGAGTCCAAAGGGGTGGGTGATCATCGACTTCCCCGAGACGTTCCAGAAGTACGCGGCGTCGCTCGTGCGCACCGGGAAGTGGGATGCCTCCCGGACGTTCATGACCGAGGCTCTGCGCAACACGACCGTCCTCGACGCGATCGGCAGTCCGGTCGTCGGCCTTCGCGGCACCGCCGCGAGCGCAGCAGGCGGTCCCGCAGGTGCGTCGTTCGCGGCGTACTGGAAGGCGCACGTGACCGGTGCGAAGCCCTACACGGGCTTCGAGGGCACCGCGCTCGACGCGGCGAACGTCGCGTTCCTCGCGGCGGTGAAGGCGTGCTCGTCGTCGCCGGCGAAGATCAAGGCGAACCTCGTCGCAGTCTCGGGGCCGCCCGGCGTCAAGGTCACGTATCTGCAGCTCGCCAAGGCGATCAAGCTCATTCGCGCAGGCAAGGAGGTCGACTACGAGGGCGCGTTCAGCCCCGTCGACTTCGACGCGAAGGGCGACATCGGCTCGGCCGTGTTCGAGATCTGGAAGTACGCGAGCGCGGGCACGATCGACACGCTGAAGACCGTCGTGTTCAGAGGCACGCCCTGAGCACGGCTGCCCAGGCCTGATGCGCACGACCTACAGGGAGGGCGGCGGCTTCGAGGAAGCCGCCGCCTACTCCCGGGCGGTCCGGATCGGGCCCTACGTCGCGGTGAGCGGCTCGGCGCCGCGCGAGCCC
>JANMWV010000149.1:0-4007 GCA_031394165.1 Actinomycetes bacterium | reverse complement strand
GTTCCGCGCATGCACCGCGTGGGCGCGGTGTTTTTTTTTGGGGTCAACCGCTATCCCGGTTTCGAGGCGGCCCGCGCGCCGCCAACCGCGGCCCACGCCGCCGTTGGCCACCGTGAACATCGTGCCGAATGCGAACGTCGCGCTCGTATCGCTCGCCTCCGGCCGGTTGTTGCGCGGCGGCGGCGACGTCGTCGGCCAGATGTTGATCTCCACTGCCGCGGTGTTCGAAGCGAGCGCGGCGTCCGTGGCCTTGAAGCTGAACGTGTCGGTGCCGAAGTAGCCGAGCGCCGGCGAATAGGTGACGACCGCGCCGACAGGCGTATTCAGCGTGCCGTGGCTCGGCGGGGTGACGATCGTGTAGGTGAGCGCGTTGCCATCGGGGTCGTTGGCCGAGAGCGTGATCGGCAGCGGCGAGTCTTGGTAGAGGCCGACACGCGTCGTGCCGGCGACGGGCGGCCGGTTGGCGGTGACGGGAGTCGCGATCGGATCGATCACTGTGAGCGTCACCGTCCCGGCGCTCGAGTTGAGCGTGGCGTCGCTCACCGTAAAGCTGAAGGTGTCGCTGCCGACGAAGTTCGGATGCGGCGTGTAGGTGACGGTGTTCCCGACGACCGAACCCAGGGTTCCGTTGCTCGGCGGCGACGTGATCGTGTATGTCAACCGATCGCCGTCCGGGTCGGTCGCGGGCAGCGTGATCGACGTCGCGTTGAGGATGCGGATCTTGGTGCCGCCCGAGAGCGTGTCACGAGCGACAACGGCGCCGCCGTCGTTGATCTGGACTGCCTCGCCGAAGCGGCGTGATGTGCTGACGAGCGAGGCGGTCAGGTTGTGCACCGTCCCGTCCGCGTCGACAACGAAGACGCTCTCCCCCGTCGTCGTCGAGGTCGTTAGAGGCCACTTGAACTTGCCGACGAACGCGACGCTGCCGGCGTCGTTGATCGACGGTGCCGAGCCGAGGCCGGTGATCGGGCGCGTCTGAAGGACGCCCGCCGGGTCCTTCCACGAGATCGAGTCGCCCGTGCGGGCGATCACGTCGAAGTTGTAGTAGGGGCTGCCGCCCGGTAGGGCGCCGCCCGCCGTGTAGAGGCTGAAGTGCGGCAGCGCCGCCGTGACGGTGTGCGTCGTCACGTTCACGGTCGTGTCGATCGCTGTCGGCCCCTTCACGGGGTCGAGGTAGTACACCGACGTTGGCGCCGTGCCGTTCGGCTCGAAGTGGATGCTGAGCTGCGGCGCGATCGCGAATTGCTCGATGGGGGCGCCCGAGGCGACGTCGACGGCGGAGAGGTCGTACACGGGCGAGCTCGACTGGAACCCGCCGATGTCGACAGTTCTCAGCTCGACCGTGACGACGATGTCGTGCGCGACGCTGCCGGGTGCGAACGTGACGGTGGCGCTGCCGTCGGCGCTCGACACTGTGCCCCCGATGGTTGCGGAGACGAAGCCCGCGGGGTGCGGCGGCACGACGTTGGGCGCTGCGGGGGGGCTGGGCGCTGCAGCGGGATCGACCGGCGGCGTGCTCGCGGAGATCTTCGGCGGGTCGGCCGGTGCCGTGATGACGGGGGGCGTGATGGGGGTCGTGTCCGCCGGCGTCGCGGGAGGCGTGCCGACCGGCGTCGCAGGAGGCGTGGTCTCAGCGGGCGGCGGCGTCGTGGCGGGCGCGGCAGGAGCTGGGGGGGCTGCCTGGTCGTTCGCCCGCTCGACGGCCAACGTGCGTACCTCAGAGACGACGTACGCCTCGGAGGGTGGCGGTGCCGGGTACCGCGAGCCGAGGCGGACGTCGGACGGATCGTCGGCAGGCACCGTCGGGGTCGCAACGGTCGCGGCAGCCGCAGCGGGGGCTGCTGTCGTAGCCGCTGACGTTGTTGCTGCAACGTCCGTCGGAGTGTCGGACGCAACCATGTCGGGCGGTGGCGAGCCGATCGTGTTCTCGGCGACCGGCGCGTTCGCGAACGGATCTTTCGCCGCGGACTTCGTGGTGCTCTTCGGCGCGGGTGTGCGTTCGAACTTGTTCGTGATCACCTTCACGCGAGTCGCGGAGTGTGCGCGCCCGCGAGACCCGGAGATGCGGCCCGCGGGGGCGCTGCGCACAGCGTTCGTGACCGCACGCCCAGCGTGTTGCGTCGGGGGCACTGCGCGCAGCTTCGGGATCGGAACGGCAGGGAAGTCGAAGACGGGAACCTTGACGACGGAGAGCTCAGCGCTCAACGCGGGCATGCGAAGCGCGAGCACCGTCGGGGCAACGTTCGCGAGGATGAGGCTGAACATCGCGACGGCAACGATCGGCCCGGCGACCTTCGGTCGCCGAATCGCAATCAGACCGTACGGCTCAGCCGCAATAGCCCCTGCGTGCAAGAACTGACTCCCCTCCCCGACCTGTCAAGCGGCCGTCCCCAACGACCGTGCCCCACTTTTGCACTAACGGCGGGTTGATTTCAAGGCCTAAACGAGCGTCGGGGCAAAACGGTGACCGCATCGTCGGAGCAGGACCGAACGCTCGACCTTCGGTTGAGGGCGGTATTCCCGCTTCACCGACCGGTCCCTGACCGAGCATCGTCCAACTCGGCCAGGCGGCTTCGTGCTGTGCTGAGCGGCTCACGACGTATCGACACACAGGGCCTATAGCGTCGCCTCACCGGCGACCTCTTCCGAGCAGGTACTCGATCTCGTAACCCTTGGCGAACCACGACGCTCCGAATGCGACGGCGCAGGCGGTCTCGCCGGCCAAGAGAGACCAGTACGGACCGTCGACGATCTCTAGCGTGATGAGAATCCAGATGCCGGCGAGGCCAATCGCTCCCGCGCAGGCAAAATGAAAGATCCGCCAGAAGCCCGGTGGCTGTCGATTGCCGTGGCGTGGGCGGGCCGCCTCGCGCCGACCGAAAAGAATGCTGATTCCACCGAGCGCAAGGATGAAGCCGGCCGACGCGGAGAAGTGAACCACCTGAACGGCGTTCTCGCCGAGGAGGTTTTGCAGCGGTGTGAGCGGCAACCCCTCGAGCTTCTCGACAGCCGTTCGACCGGTCGGGAAGAGCGGAATCAGCACCGCACAGGCCCCCCAAAGATGCTCAGGGTGTTGTCGAGGTTCTTCTCGGTGACCTTGTAAGCGATCAAGAAGAACCCCGTCGTGCCGATCGTGAGCACGAACCATTCCCGCATCCCCGAGTAGTAGTACGCACTCAGCGAATCCCGAGGCACTGGGCTGCCCGTAAACAAACTCCAGTCGAGAAACACAAGGGCGAGGGGAAGCGCGATTCCAAGGCTGCCGATCACCAGCCGTTCAAAGAGAAACGAGCGAACATAGCGGCCGGCTCCCGAATCGGCCGGCGGCCGCTCGGTGGCAACAGGAGCAGGTTGGAGAAAGTGAGGCAATGCGCGCATGCGTTGCGACGATCTCTCGCCCCGCTCGCCGTGTCAAGAATCAGCACCGGCGTGTGCAGGTTGTCGCCCCTTCGGTGTCGGTAACGAACGTCCTTACGCCAAGTGCGCCGCAAGCTGTGCTTCGGGCAGGTCACGCTGAGAAGGCCGGCGGCTGAACATAACGATTCTCGCGGAGGTGAAGACCGACGGCCTCCAGTTGCGCAAGCTGGTGCAGCATGAGTGTTCACGGCTCGCGGCGATCTCCGAGGAAAGGAAGCGGAAAGGGCGCCGGTACCCCTCATGCATGAGAAGTAGGAAGCGATCCTGCAATTTGCGCCTGCCAAAAGGCGAAGACAGGGTCGTCGCGCAGGCCGTAAGAAGAGACGCCGCAGTTCGCCGCTAACGGCGCGGGTGGGAACGTCGCCGAGCGGCTCAATGCACTGGCGTACGCGCAGCATCCGCCGTCGAGGAACGGGCTTCGCGACAGAGGCGGCCCGCTCCGCAATCTCGTTGCTACGGGCGCGTCCGGCGCCGCCGGCGGCGAGACGTCGTCCCGTCAGGGTTAAGCCAGTTCTCCGGCCAGAGAAACGTCTTCAGGTTCGCCGACCACACGCGGTAGCTGCGAAGCCAGGTCCACACAACGCGATGAT
>JANMWV010000587.1:0-1832 GCA_031394165.1 Actinomycetes bacterium | reverse complement strand
CGGACGCGCGCAGCGAAGAGGTCGTCAACGAGGTGTACGAGCTCTTCCTCGACCTCGACGCCGACGAGCATCAGATCGAGTTCCCGATCGTCTACTGCAACGCCCGCGCCGGCAAGGCGGGGCTGAAGGAGGACGAGCTCGCCGACGACCTCGGGCCGCTCGTGCAGATGATCCTCGACACGGTTCCGGCGCCGACGTACGACCCGGAGCATCCGTTGCAGGCGCTGGTCACGAACCTCGACGCGGATTCGTACGTCGGGCGGCTCGCGCTCTGCCGCATCCGCCACGGCACGCTGCGTAAGGGCGCGACTGTCGCCTGGTGCCGCTCCGACGGGACGATCACGAACGCGCGCATCACCGAGCTCTACATCACCGAAGCGCTGACGCGCGTTTCTGCGTCCGAGGCCGGGCCGGGGGAGATCGTCGCGATCGCGGGCATCCCGGAGATCACGATCGGTGAGACGATCGCCGACCCCGATGATCCGCGTCCGTTGCCCGTCACCACCGTCGACGAGCCGTCGCTCTCGATCACGATCGGCATCAACACCTCGCCGCTCGCCGGCACCGCGGGCGATCGCCTCACCGCGTCAATGGTCAAGCAACGCCTCGACCAGGAGCTCGTCGGCAACGTGTCGCTGCGCGTCAACGCGACCGAGCGGCCGGACGCCTGGGAGGTGCAGGGCCGCGGCGAGCTGCAGCTCGCGGTGCTCGTCGAGCTGATGCGCCGCGAGGGCTTCGAGCTCACCGTCGGCAAGCCGGAGGTGCTGACACGCGAGATCGACGGCAAGCGCCACGAGCCGATGGAGCGCGTCGCGATCGACGCGCCCGAGGACTACATCGGCGTCGTCACGCAGTTGCTCGCGCAGCGCAAGGGCCGCGTGCAGCAGATGGTCAACCACGGCACCGGCTGGGCGCGTATGGAGTACCTCGTGCCGGCGCGCGGCCTGATCGGCTTCCGCACGGAGTTCCTCACCGAGACGCGCGGCACCGGCATCCTGCACCACGTCTTCGAGGGCTGGGAGCCGTGGCACGGCGAGCTGCGCCACCGGCCGACCGGCGCGCTCGTCTCCGACCGCCGCGGCCCGACGACGGCGTTCGCGATCGTCAACCTCCAGGAGCGCGGCTCGCTCTTCATCTCGCCGGGCATCGAGGTCTACGAGGGCATGATCGTCGGCGAGAACGCGCGCGCCGAGGATCTCGACGTGAACGCGACGAAGGAGAAGAAGCTCACGAACATGCGCGCGTCGAACTCCGACGAGACCGTGCGCCTGATCCCGCCGCGGCCGCTCTCGCTCGAGCAGGCGCTGGAGATGATCCGCGACGACGAGTGCGTCGAGGTGACGCCGAAGAGCATTCGGCTCCGCAAGGCCGAGCTGTCGCAGACGAAGCGCCAGTCGGCCTCCTCGCGTCGCAAGCGCGAAGCGCAGTCCGCTCCGGCCTAGTTGTAGTTCCTGAGAGCGTTGTTCCATCCGGGTCTCCTTGGAGGCTGGAGCTGCCAAGCCACCAGCTCCAAGGAGGAGATCCGGATGAAGCTGCACGCTAACGCGAGGACCTGTCCGCATAGCCGTCGTTTGGCGGTCGAGCGGATCGACGCGCAGGGATGGGCGCTCACGGCGGCGGCCGAAGCCGCCGGCGTGAGCGTGCGGACAGTCTCGAAGTGGCGCCGCCGCTACCGCCTCGAGGGCGAGCAGGGATTGTTTGATCGTTGCTCGGCGCCCTCGCTGGTGCCGTTGCGAACGGCGGAGGAGAGGATCGCGCTGATCGCGGCGCTGCGTCGGCTGCGGATGACCGGCGCCGAGATAGCTGAGGTGCTTTCGATGCCGCCCTCGACG
>JANMWV010000567.1:0-10718 GCA_031394165.1 Actinomycetes bacterium | reverse complement strand
GCGCTCGGCGCCCTGGCCGTCTCGCTCGCCGCGGCGTCGGCCGCGGCCGGCGCTGCGTCGCTCGCACCGACGCTGACGGTGACGCAGACGACGGCGGGCTTGAACTCCACCGCGAGCGGCGGCTTCGACCCGCCCGACGTCACCGTGGCCGCCGGCCCCGGCTTCGTCGTCCAGCTGGTCAACCTCGCAGGGCGGATCTGGCGGACCGACGCGGGCGCGCCGCAGCAGGTGCAGACCTTCACGCCGGCCACGCTCTTCCAGAGCGGCGGCGACCGGCTGACGGATCCGCGGATCCTCTACGACGCTGCGAGCGGCCGCTGGTTTGCGTCGATCGCCGACATCGACTCCGACAGCGTCCTGGTCGCCGTGTCGCGCAGCGCCGACCCCACTGCCGGGTGGAACGACGTCGCGTCGTTCGCAGCGGGCGGATGCGCCGACCAGCCGCGGCTCGGAATCGCCGACGGCATCGTCGTTCTCGCGGCGGACATCTTCGCGAGCTGCGACCAGGGCTTCTCGCCGGCGCTCGGGGGCGAGCTCTGGATCGTCAACAAGCAGCAACTCGTCGCCGGCGCGGCGACCGTGTCCTCGACGACCTACGGGCCGAGCCGCTCGTACGAGAGCCTCGCCCCGGTGCAGTCGCTGTCGGCCACGTCGACGGAGTACGCCGTCGCGGTGGACAACCCCAGTGCCCGCGTCGTGCACCTGCTGGCAATCGACGGCATCCCGCCCGCCGCGGTGCGTGTGCAGGAGATCGCGTCGCCGCCGATCGCACCGCTGCAACAGCCTCCTCGCGCGCTGCAGCCGCCGACGGGCGCGGGCACGCGGCAGCCCTCGATCGAGACGAACGACAACCGGATCCTCGACTCGGTGTGGGAGAACGGGAAGCTCTGGTTCTCGGCGAACGGCGGCTGCGTCCCGTCGGGCGATACCGCCCTCCGCTCGTGCGCGCGCGTGGTCGAGCTCTCGACGGCGACGAAGTCCGTCAGCTGGGACACCGACATCGGGCAGCCGGGCGCGTACCTCTTCTATCCCGCGATCCGCCCGGACGCATCCGGGAACCTCGTCGTGGTGTACGGCGAGTCGAGTGTCGGCGAGCTGCCGCGGCTCCTCGCCCTGGCGCGCGCGCCCGACGGCAGTTTCAGCGCTCCTGCCGTGATCGCACAGAGCGCGGGCGTGCACGAGAGAGGACGGTACGGCGACTACTTCGGCGCGGCACGCGACCCGCTGCATCCGGAGGTCGTCTGGGTCGCCGGCGAGCACGGCGTCGACGTCCCGGGCGCGCACGGTTGGAGCTCGACCGTCGCCGCGGTGCAGGCGACTCCCGCGGGTGACACGCCGCCGGAAGTGCGGGGCATCGCGCCGCCGGGAGTGAGAGCGCTGTCCGTCGCGGGCCGCGTCGGCGCGACGATTCGTCTGTCGTACGTCGCGCTCGACGAAGGCTCGGCCGTGCGCGAGCGCGTCACCGTCAAGGCGAAGAACGCCGTCGTCTTCTCGACGATGACGAACGCGGGCAGGCTGAGCGTTGCGCAGAGCTACTCCGTCGCCTGGCGTCCGGCGCGACGGCTGCGCGGCACGTTCACGTGGTGCGTGCAGACAATCGCCGCCAACGGGACCGAGTCGCCGCAGAGTTGTGCCGGCGTGATCCTGCGCTAGCCGAGCAGGTCGAGGAGGCGCTGCGCGTACGCGGGCGCCGTGGGCTCGTCCTCGTGGCGGAAGTACACGTACGCCGGCTCGGCGACGGTGTGCAGGCGGGCAGCGAGCTCGCGCAGTGCGGCGTCGTCGTACGGCGGCTCCCGCAGGCGGAGGTAGCGGAAGGGCGCCGGATGGTCGAGGTCGTTCACGCGCACGGCGCCCGCCGCGGCGAGCCGCGCCTCGATGCCGTCCCACGACGGGTGCTCGAGGTCGAAGGCGAGCCGCAGCGCCGGATCGAGGGAGCCGAGCAGCAACTCGAGCGCGCCTTCGTCCCGGACGCTCGTGAGCGAGACGCGCACGGGCCCGAGGCGGTCGCCGAGCGCGCGCAGGCGCGACCCGAACTCATCGAGGCCCGGGGGCGAGACCCGGGGGAACGGCATGGTCCCGGGTCTCGCCCCCGGTTTGTCTGATGTTGGGCCTGCGGCCCCGCGCAGCCGGTGGCCTGGCAGCTTCGGCGCGAACTCGAAGCCGTCGGGCGCCTGAGCGGCCCAGCGGCGGAACTGCTCCTCGGCCGGCAGGCGATAGCCCGTCGTGTTCAGCTCGACCGTCCGGAACCGCTCCGCGTAGAAGCCGAGGAACGCGGACGGATCGAGCCCGGCCGGGTAGAAGCCGGGCCGCCAGGTCGGATACGACCAGCCTGACGTCCCGACCGAGACCCGGTCTACAGTGAGCGGTCCCTTGGCCACCGTGGAAACAGTGACAGTTCCGGTCGAGATCTTCACCGCCGAGGAGCGCGAGCGGCTCGCGCCGCACTTCACGAACATCGACCGGCCGGTCTTCGGGCTCGTGAACCTGCCGGAGACGGTGAAGGGCGCCATGTTCGCGCGCTACTCCCGCTATCCGGGAACGCTGCGCCGGATGTTCCTCGACGAGTTCGCCGACTCGCTGCCCGAGGTCTCCGGGATTGAAGGCGCCGAGGGGCAACGCGCCGCCGATCTCTACGAGCGCATCTTCCTCGGCTACGGCGACGACTCCGTCGCGCAGCTCGGCGGGGCGCATGTGGCTATGGAGTGGACGTCGAACCTGCTGACGAAGATCGTCCAGCGCCCGCGGCTCGCCGCGTACCTCGAGCAGTCGACGCGCTACATCGCCTACGACACGCAGCTCGACGACTTCGGCTACCGCTACCACCGCGACGCGCGTTTCGGGCCGGAGTACGAGCGCGCGATGGACGAGCTGTTCGCGACGTACAGCCGGCTGCTCGCCGGAGTCTCCGCCTGGGTGGAGGGCGAGTTCCCCCGCAGCGCCGATGAGTCGGCCGCGGCGCACACGCGCGCGGTGCGCGCGAAGGCGCTCGACCTCGTGCGCGGCCTGCTGCCGGCGGCGTCGCTCTCGCACATGGGCATGTACGCGAGCGGCCAGACGTACGAGCAACTGATCCTGCACCTGCTCGCGCATCCACTCGCAGAGGCGCGCGCGTACGGAACGATGCTGCTCGAGGAGCTGCAGAAGATCATCCCGAGCTTCGTCACACGGGTGCAGCGCGAGGACCGCGGCGGGCGCTGGATCGAGTTTCTCCGCGAGCGCCGCGCCGCCGCCGACGCGGTGGCCGCGAGACTCGGCCTCGAGGAGGAGACGGCCGCCGCCGCGGCGGCGCCGTCGGTGCGGCTGTTGCGCGCGCACGGCACCGAGGAGGAATTGCTCGCGGCGCTGCTCTACGAGTCGACGGCGACCGGCGAGGAAGAGGCGTTGCGCACCGTCGCCGCACTGTCGCCGGAGCAGCGTGCGGAGCTCGTGCGCGAGCTCGTCGGCGAGCGGGAGAACCGGCGGCACCGCCCGGGCCGCGGCTTCGAGACGCTCACGTACCGGTTCGAGATCGTCTCCGACTACGGCGCGTTCCGCGACCTCCAGCGCCACCGGTTACTCACCTGCCAGTGGCAGCGGCTCACGCCCGACCTCGGCGCCGACGTCCCGCACGAAGTCGGCGCCGCCGGGCGCGGCGGCGAGTACGAGCGCGCGCGCGACGTCTCACGCACCGAGTAAGCGCGCCAGCGCGGCGAGGGTCTGGTCGAGGAGGCGCCGTACGCGCTCGCGCTCGCGTTCCGCATCCGCTACGTGCTCGAGCTCGACGCGCGCGAGGCGCTGCACCTGATCGAGCTGCGCTCCGGCCGCGAGGGGCACCCGTCGTACCGCGCCGTCGCGCACGAGATGCGCCGCGCGATCGCAGGTGTTCATCCGAACGTCGCCGCCGCGATGACCTTCGTCGACGACTCGACCGAGGAGCGGCTCGAGCGGCTGCTCTCGGAGATGCGCAACGAGTCGAAGCGTTAGTGGCCTGACCGGCAAGGTCGCCGGGTCTCCGGCCCGCGATCACGCTGCGCGGGAGTCCACCGTCGGCGTTGTCAAGGCAACCAGCCTTGACGCGGCCGCCGACGGCCTCCCGCTTGGTGCTAGCGACCCGGAAACCGGGCAACGTCACCGGCCAAACCACTAGGCGTTCGGGCGCAGCACGATCGGGCCGGTCTTGCGCTTGCCCCAGAGCTGCTTCGTCACGACCCAGGTGTCGCCGGGCCGTACGTCGTACGGCGCGTTGAGCCACACCGACGTGCCATGCTTCGTACCGGAGACGACGAACGCGCCGCACGGCGCGTACAGCTTGCCCTTGCGCACGAGATACACCACGTAGGACCCGTGGGCCGGCAGCTTCGGGAGCCCGGTGACGGCCAGCTGCATCGGCCAGTTGCCCGCCGGGTCGACCGGCTGGATGCGCAGCGATGCGAGCGCGCCGGGGGCGGCCCTCGTCCCGACGAGGGAGAGCGTGCGGCCGGACGAGAGCCCGTTGTCCTTGCCGTTGCCCGTGATGTAGCCGGCGATGAACGCCAGCGCGACGAGCGCGATCGCCGCCGCGAGCAGCGCGACTCTGTGGCGGACGCGGCGCGGCGCGCGCTGCAAGGTCATTGCGAGCGTCGGGCCCGCTTCGATCTCGGGCGAGAGCTCCGGCGGCGGGCCTGCCGTGAGCAGCAGCTCGTGCACGCGTTGCAGCCGTTCGCGCTCGGCGCGGTCGACGTCCGTGCCGATGAGCTCGTCGAAGTCGGGCACGCGGCTCATGCGAGCTCTCCCTCCAGCAGGTCGGCGAGCCGCGACAGCGCGCTGCGCGTACGGGTCTTCACCGTGCCGAGCGGGATGTGCAGGTACTCCGCCACCTCGCTCTGCGACAGCTCGCTCCAGTAGGCGAGCTCGAGCACCTCGCGCTCCTTCTCCGGCAACTCGTCGAGCGCACGATGCACGCGCCACGCGACGAACGAGGCCTCGGCGCGATCGAGCGGCCCAGGCTCGCCGGACGGTGCGTCGGGCACTTCTGCCGGCGGCTCGACGCGGGCACGCTGGCGGTCGACGATTGCGTTGCGCGCGACCGTGTAGAGCCAGGGCGCGGCGGGCCCTCGCTCGGGGCGGTAGCTGTGCGCGGAGCGCCACACGGCGGCGAACGTCTCCTGCACGGCGTCCTCGGCGCGCTGGCGATCGCGCAGGCGGCGGAGCGCGAGCCCGAAGACAGGCCGGACGTAGCGGTGGTAGAGGAGCTCGAACGCCTCCCGGTCGCGGTCCGCGACGCGGACGAGCAGCTCGGTGTCGCTCACAGCGGCGGCAGATGCCCCCGTCGACTCCGGCAGCGACTGCGAGGGAACCGGGCGCAGGCGCGCGGGTGTGTCGAGCGCGAGCTCCATGTCCTCTCTGTCTTTACGCACGGGCGCCCATTTCGGTTTCCAGAGTCATAGCACTCGTTTGACACAACCTTTACGTCGGCGCGGCTTTGAGACCTCGATCCCGGGGAATCCTGAACGTGTCAACACAACGTGGGTCAAGGAGGTACGAACATGAAAATCGTCGCAGCCATGCTGGCGACCGTGGCAGCCGCGCTCGCATTGGTCGCGACCGCGGGTGCAGCAACGATCACCGTCCAGATCAAGAGCACGGGCTTCTCGCCGAGCAGCATCTCGATCAACCATGGCGACTCGATCGTCTGGAGGAACGTCGACAAGGTCGACCATCAGGTCGTCGCGGACGACGGCTCGTTCGCGTCGCCGGTCCTGCACGCGGGCCAGTCCTACACCGTCACGCTCAACCGTGCGGGGACGTTCCGCTACCACGATTCCTATTTCCCGAAGCGCACGGGCAAGGTGACCGTGACCGGCCCGCCGCCGTCGCTGACGCTCGCTCTCTCCGCGCCGATCGTCGACTACGGCACCAGTGTCACCCTGAGCGGCGCGGTCTCGACCGGTCAGGCGAACCAGTCCGTCGAGATCGATGCGCAGCCCTTCGGCCAGGCTTCCGCGCTGCAGCTCGTCGTGCTGAAGACCGACGCGAACGGCGCGTTCTCCTACGCGGTCACGCCCGCGCTCTACACGACGTACGTCGCTCGCTGGAACAAGCTCGCCAGCGGCACGGTGCTGGTGCAGGTCGCGCCGAAGCTCCGGCTCCTCGTCGGCGGCAACGGCTACATGAAGGCCGTGGTCACTGCGCCGACGTCGATGGCGGGCAAGCACGTCTTCCTCCAGCGGCTCTCGGCCTACGGCCAGTGGGTGAACGTGTCGAGCCTCACGCTCGGCGCGCAGAACGGCCGCCTCTTCAAGCCCGTCGCCTACCTCCCCAAGGGGATCTCGCACATTCGCGTGTTCCTCTCCGTCAACCAGGCAGGCAACGGGCTGCTCTCCGCGCACAGCGGCACGCAGACCGTCCGCCGCGTCAAGTGACCGGATGAAACTGACGAACACGACGAGCCTCGAGGGGCCGGCACGCGCCGGCCCCTCGACGTTCAACGTTCGTTAGCCACGCGCCTCGGCGTAGCGCCGCGCGACGTCGGCCCAGTTGACGACGTTCCACCAGGCCTCGAGGTACGCGGGGCGCTTGTTCTGGTACTTCAGGTAGTAGGCGTGCTCCCACACGTCGATCCCGAGCAGCGGCACGTGGCCCTGCGAGATCGGGGAGTCCTGGTTCGCGGTCGAGTACACCGCGAGGCCGGTGCCGTCCCAGACGAGCCACGACCAGCCGGAGCCAAAGCGCTTGACGCCGCCGTCGATCACCGCGGCCTTCAGCTTGTCGAAGCCGTCGAACGTGTCATCGATCGCGCGGGCGAGGTCGCCGCTCGGCTGATTGTCACCGGCTTGGCCGCCGCCGTCCGGGCCCATGATCTGCCAGAAGAGCGAGTGGTTCGCGTGGCCGCCGGTGTTGTTCCGCACCGGGCCCTGCTTGTCGGCGGGGAGGCTGTCGAGGATCGTGAGGATGTGCTCGACCGAGGCGTCCGCGTGCTCGGTTCCTTCGAGCGCCGCGTTCGCGTTGTCGACGTACGCCTTGTGATGGAGATCATGGTGGATACGCATGGTCTCCGCATCGATGTGCGGCTCGAGCGCGTCGTAGGGGTAGGGCAGGTCGGGCAACTGGAAGGGCATCGGAGCTCCTCTCGCATCGCGTCATTCGCTGGGAGGTGAGGATATGCTCCCGCCGCCCACACCCGCCGAGGAAAGAAGGATCAGGATGTCGACGCTTGCCTACGCGTTCGAGAAGATCGCGCCGCGAGAGCTGCGGCCCGAGGTCTACGAGCTGGACGGGATCTCCCGTGCCTCCGTCGAGGCCCACTACAAGCTCTACCAGGGCTACGTGAACAAGCGCAACGAGATCCTCGGCAAGCTCGCGACGGTCGATCTCGGCGCGGCGAACCAGGTCTACTCCGAGCTTCGCGCGCTGAAGGTCGACCTGACCTTCGCGATCGGCGGGATCAAGAACCACGAGCTCTACTTCGCGCATCTCGGCGGCGGCGGTGGCGACCCGACGGGCCCGTTCGGCGCGCTGGTGAAGCGCGACTTCGGTTCGATCGAGGCGTGGCGCACCGACCTGAAGGCGACGGGCCTCGCGGGCCGCGGCTGGGCGTGGACGGCGTACGACTGGGACGAAGGGCACCTGTTCAACTACATCGGCGACGCGCAGAACACGTTCCCGGTGTGGAACGCGACGCCGCTCGTCGCGCTCGACGTGTACGAGCACGCCTACTTCCTGGACTACCAGACCGACCGAGCGTCGTACATCGATGCGTTCTTCGACAACCTCGACTGGGACGTCGTGAACGGATGGGTCGAGCACTACGCGATTCCGGCCGGCTGACGACGCGGTCCGGCTGAGCGTCCGATGCTCACGGCGATCCTGACTGTCGTCGGCTATCTCTGCGGCTCGATGCCGTGGGGCTACTGGCTCGTCCGCATCTTCCGCGGCGAGGACATTCGCACGCAGGGCAGCGGCAACATCGGCGCCACGAATGTCTGGCGCGTGTACGGGCGCCGGCTCGGGATTCCCGCCGTGCTGCTCGACACGCTCAAGGGCTTCGTGCCCGCGCTCGTCGCGACGCAGGTCGTCGGTCACGGCTCCGGCGTGCTTGCCGGCGCAGCCGCGATGCTCGGGCACTACCGGCCGCTGTTTCTCGGCTTCCGCAAGGGCGGGAAGATGGTCGCGACGGCGGGCGGCGCGTTTCTCGGCGTCGCGCCGATCGTCGGCGGCGTTGCCCTGGCCGTGTGGCTCGTGCTCTTCGTCGTCACGCGCTACGCGTCGGTCGCGTCGATGGTGGCTGCGCTCTCGCTCGGAGTCTGGGCGTGGCTGCTCGGCTATCCGTGGCCGGTAATCGTGTTCGGCGGCTTCGCGGGGATCGGCGTCCTGCTGCTGCACCGTGCGAACCTCGGCCGTTTGTGGCGCGGCGAGGAGAGCCGCGCGCACCTGCGGCGGAAGCGGGGGCCTAACCCCGCAACCAGTCTCTGAGCTCGGTGTGCTTCAGCGGGCCGTGGCCCGCCCCCGCGAGCTCGCCGCGCAGCTCGCCGATCGTGCCGTAGCGCTCGGCGACGACCTCGTGCGCGTGGATCGTCTCGAAATTCACCTGTCGTGAGAGGACGAAGTCGCCGTCGTCGAGCTGGGGCAGGTCGTCGAGCACGCTCTTCAGCGCGACGCGCACCGAGTCCTCGACGAAGCGCGGCTGCAGGTGCGCGTGCTCGACGACGAACAGCTCGTCGGGCCGCTTCAGCAGCTCGTAGATCGGCGAGCTCATCGACGACTCGACGAGCTCGACGAGGCGCTCGGCGTCGACGCGCTGCTGCGTGCCGACGAACAGCGTGCCCTGTCCGCGCTGGTTGTGCGTCGCGATCGGGACGAGCTCGAGGATGCGCTCGACGTCACCGGCGTCGAAGCCCGCTTCGAGCAGTCGCTCCGAGGCGCGCCCGCGCACGAGCCCCTGCGCGCAGGGGCAGGCGTTGATGCCGACTGCCTCGACGCCGACGACGCGGCGCACGCCTGTGCGCGACGCAGCGGCGATGCCGATCAGCGACACCATCTCCTGCGTCGAGAGTTGCGTCACGGGCGTGCGGCGCTCGTAGGGGTAGCGCGCCGTGATGTGCACTTCTGCGAGCAGCGCGTGCTGGCGCTCGACGATGTGCCGCGCGACGTGCTCCGCGAGATCCTCGATCAGGAAGGCGTCATCGTCGACGACGCCCTCGATCGCCTCCTCGAAGAGCTCGGGAAAGCGCGACATGTGGACGCCCTTCTGCGACGGGTCGAGGTCGACCGTGCAGTCGATCGTGGCGAGGATCAGCTTCTCCCGGGCGCCGCGGCCGATGCGAACGGCCTTCTGCACACCCGTGACGCCGGCGCGCGACAGCCCGAGCGGCACCTCGGGCGCCGAGGCCTGCAGGTCGTCCAGGAGCTGGCGTGCCGTGTCGCTCATCCGGATACTGTCCGCCACGGTACCGGATGCGCAACGACACCTCCTTCGCCCGCCTCGTCTCGCTCGCCTGCCACGACGTGCGCACGCCGCTCGCCACCGTGCACGGTTTCGCGAAGACCCTGGTGCGAACGGTCGAGCTCGACGCGCCGGCCGACCGGTACGTGGAGATGATCGAGGCAGCGTCCACGCAGATGGCCGAGCTGCTCGACGAGCTCTCGCTCGTCGCGCGCATCGAGTCGGGGCGCTATGACCCCGGACTGCGGGAGACCGACACGCTCGACATTGCGCGCGCGGCGGCGGAGCGGCTCGGTGAGGACCGCGTGAAGGTCGGCGGCGAGGGCTCGGCGGTCACGACCGACGTCGACGGCATCGACCGCGGCGTCTCGGCGCTCGTGCAGGCCGCGCTGCGCCACGGCGGGCTGGACGAGGTACACGTCGTCGTCCGCGGCGCGGTGATCGAAGTCTCGCCGATCACCGCCTCGTCGGCGGCCGTGGTGCTCGGGGTGGAGCTACGCGACCTCGGCGCGGCCGTCGCCGTTCGCCTGATCGAGTTCCTCGGGGGCACCGTCGAGGTCGAGGACGGCACTTTGACCATCGCATTGGCCTAGGAAGCTCTAACAAAACAAGCACGGGCTGCCGGGCCGCGCTGGGCACGCGCGCTGCGGCGTCCTCGGTCGGGTCGATAGAAAACCACTATCGACCCTCCCTGCGTCCTTACATCGCACGCACCCATCGCACCCCGTCAGCGCGTGGTCATTCTGTTAGAGCTTCTAGGTCAGGCGCTCTCGAACCGGCTTACCGCGAGCGACGCCGGCTCGGCGATCTCGTGGCAGGAGCGGCAGCGTGCCTCGTACGAGTCGAGCGCGCCGACGACGATCGTCGCGCCGTCCGCCGGTGCCGGGCGGCCGTCGACCAGGCGTTGCGTCATCGTCGCCGGGCCGCTGCACCGGTGGCAGACCGCCTGCAGCTTGTCGAGGATCTCGGCGCGGCAGAGCAGCTCGGGCATCGCGCCGAACGGGCGGCCGCGGAAGTCCTGGTCGAGCCCGGCGGCGACGACGCGGGTGCCTCGCGCGACGAGGACGTCGATCACGAGCACGATCTCGGGCGCGAAGAACTGCACCTCGTCGATGCCGACCGCGTCGTAGCCGTCCGCGAGACCCGGGATCTCCTCCGGGCGCGACACAGCGACCGCGCGCATCTTCGCGCCGGCGTGGCTGACCACATGGCCGATGTCGTAGCGGTTGTCGATCTGCGGCTTCACGATCAGCGCGCGCTGGCCGGCGATCTCCGCGCGGCGCAGCCGGCGGATGAGCTCTTCGCTCTTCCCGCTGAA
>JANMWV010000565.1:0-13261 GCA_031394165.1 Actinomycetes bacterium | reverse complement strand
AGGGCTCGAGCGCGAGCAGGACCTCGACTTCCAGGGCGTCTACCGGCTTCCGGCAGGCGGCGGCGACCTCGAGCTGCTCGTCGACGACTTCGTCCAGCCGAACGGGCTCTGCTTCTCGCCGGACGAGTCGCTGCTGTACATCAACGACACGACGCGGGCCCACATCCGCGTATTCGACGTCGGGCCGGGCCACACGCTCTCGAACGGGCGCGTGTTCGCCGAGAACATCGGCGACGGCGACCTCGCCAAGGGCGGCCTCGTCGACGGGATGAAGCTCGACGAGCACGGCAACGTCTACGTCACGGGTCCCGCCGGCGTTTGGGTGTTCGACACCGCAGGCGAGCACCTCGGCACGATCGAGGTACCCGAGAGCGTCGGCAACATCAACTGGGGCGACGACGACTGGCGCACGCTCTACATCCCCGCCACGACCTCCGTGTACCGCGTGCGGCTCAAGGTCGCCGGCAACAAGCTCGGCTACATGCACTAGCGAAGGAGCGAGAGATGGATCGCATCGACCCGAAGTCGGCGGCCCTGGTCATCCAGGACCTCCAGAACGACGTGATCATCGAGGGCGGCGCCTTCGCCGACTCCGGCGCGCCGGCGCATGCGACCGCGCAGAACGTCGTCGAGAACGTGAAGAACCTAGCCGCCGCCTGCCGCAGCGCGGGCGTGCCGGTGATCCACGTCTGGTACATCGTCGAGGCCGGTGCGCCCGGACTGAAGCAGAATGCGCCGCTCTTTCAGGGCGTGCGGGAGGCGAACGCGCTCGTCCGCGGCACGTGGGGCGCTGCTCCCGTCGACGGCCTCGAGCCGCAGGACGGCGATCACATCGTCGAGAAGATGCGCATGAACGGCTTCTACGAGACGAGGCTCGACATCCTCCTGCGCGGGCTCGGTGTCGAGACGCTGCTCATCACCGGCGCGTGGACGAACATGTCGATCCAGCACCCCGCGCGTCACGCGGCCGATGCCGGCTACCGCGCCGTCGTCGCGTCGGACGGCACCTCGACGACCGGCGACGACTGGCAGAACGCCGCGCTGAACTACGCGATGCAGAACGTCGCGTCAGTCGGCACCTGTGGCGAGATAGCCGAGGCGCTCGGCGTCACCGTCAACGCGTGAAGCTCGGCCCGAAGGCAACCCGTTCCGCGACCATCGAGGTGCTCGCAGCACTCGGATGACGACGCGGGCCTAGAATGACCTCCATGGTCACAACCGTCGAGATACCCGTCCTGGGGCTCGCGTCCGACTCGGGCGAGACGTTCCCCGTCGACAACCCCGCGACCGGGGAGACGATCGCGGAGGTGCCGCGCATGGGCGCCGCCGAGACCCGCCGCGCGATCGCGCGCGCGGAGGAAGCGCTGCCGAAGTGGCGCTCGATGCTCGCGAAGGACCGCGCGCGGATCCTGCGCCGGTGGGCCGACCTGATGCTGGAGAACACGGAAGGCCTCGCCCGGCTGCTGACGGCCGAGCAGGGCAAGCCGCTCGCCGAAGCGCGCACGGAGATCGCCTATGCCGCGTCCTTCTACGAATGGTTCGGCGAGGAAGGGAAGCGCGTCTACGGCGACACGATCCCGACGTACGCTGCCGACCGCCGCATCGTCGTCACGAAGGACCCGATCGGCGTCACGGCCGGGATCACTCCGTGGAACTTCCCCGCAGCGATGCCGACACGCAAGTCGGCGCCCGCGCTCGCCGCCGGCTGCACGATGGTGCTGAAGCCGGCCGAGCAGACGCCGCTCTCCGCGCTCGCGATCGCGCAGCTCGGGCTCGAAGCCGGGCTGCCGGAGGGCGTGTTCCAGATCGTCACCGGCGCCGGCGACGACGCGCCGATCATCGGCGGCGAGATGACCTCGAACCCCACCGTGCGCAAGCTCGGCTTCACCGGCTCGACAGAGATCGGGAAGCTGCTGATGGCGCAGTGCGCGAAGCAGGTCAAGAAGGTCTCGCTCGAGCTCGGCGGGAACGCGCCGTTCATCGTCTTCGACGACGCCGACCTCGAAGCAGCCGTCGCGGGCGCGCTCATCTGCAAGTTTCGCAACAGTGGCCAGACCTGCATCTCCGCGAACCGGATCTTCGTGCAGGACGGCATGTACGACGCGTTCGTGTCGCGTCTCGTCGAGGAGGTCTCGAAGCTGAAGGTCGGCAACGGCCTCGAGCCGGAGACGAACGTCGGGCCGCTGATCGAGCAGGCGGCGATCGAGAAGGTCGAACGCCACGTCGCGGACGCGCTCGAGCGGGGCGGCGAACTGCTGCTCGGCGGCGAAGGCCTCGGCGGGCTCTTCTGGCAGCCCACGGTGATCACCGGCGTGACCGCCGACGCGGCGATGTCGTGCGAGGAGACGTTCGGCCCGGTCGCCGGCGTCGCGCGCTTCTCGACCGAGGAGCAGGTCGTCCGCGACGCGAACGACACGCCGTACGGCCTTTCGGCGTACTACTACACGCGCGACATGGCGCGCATCTGGCGTCTCTCGGAAGCGCTCGAGTACGGCATCCACGGCATCAACACGGGCCTGATCTCGTCCGAGAACGTGCCGTTCGGCGGGGTCAAGGAGTCTGGCATCGGGCGCGAGGGCTCGAAATACGGCATCGAGGATTGGCTGGAGATCAAGTACCTCTGCATGGGAGGCGTATAGGTGCCGTGCCAATGATCGTCGAGCAGCGCGACTACCACGTGATCACCGGGAAGCTGAACGAGCTCGTGAAGCTCTACGAGACCGAGGGCATCGAATTGCAGAAGAGCTATCTCGGCAACCTCGTCGGCGTCTTCACGACCGACATCGGCGCACTCTCGACGTACACGAGCATGTGGGCGTACGACAACTTCGCCGAGCGGGAGGAGCGGCGGGCGCGCCTGCAGGCCGACGACACGTGGAAGGCGTTCCTCGGCAAGATCCAGCCGCTGATCCACACGCAACAGAATCGGATCCTCGTCCCCACGTCGTTCTCGCCGCTGCAGTGAGTGGGGCGCTGCGCTGATGGGCTCGCTCGACGGAAAGGTCGCCGTGGTCACGGGCGCGGCGCAAGGCATCGGCCGCGCCATCGCACAGGGTCTCGCAGACGAAGGCGCGCGCATCGTCATCGCCGATCTCAAGGGCGCGGAGGACGCTGCCGCCTCGTTCGCGGACGGCGTCGGCATCTCCGCCGACGTCTCGAGCGAGGCCGACGTCCAGCGGCTCGCCGCCGAGACGGTCGAGCGCTGCGGCACCGTCGACATCCTCGTCAACAACGCCGGCCTCTATGCGTCCCTTGCGATGCGCTCTTTCGAGCAGATCCCGCTCCAGGAGTGGCGCCAGGTGATGGACGTCAACGTGGCGTCGATGTTCCTGACCTGCCGCGCGATCGTGCCGCTGATGCGCGCGAACGACGGCGGCAAGATCGTCAACATCTCGTCGGGGACACCGTTCCGCGGAGTTCCGTTCCTACTCCACTACGTCACGTCGAAGGGCGCGATCGTCGCGTTCACGCGCGCGCTCGCGAAGGAGCTCGGTAAAGACAGCATCCTCGTCAACTGCGTCGCGCCCGGCTTCACGATGTCGGCAGGCGTGCTGTCGCATCCCGAGGTCGTCGAGCAGCTCCGCGACGTCTCCGTGTCGGCGCGCACGATCCAGCGCGACCAGACGCCCGAGGACGTCGTCGGTGCCGTCGTCTACCTGAGCGGTCCCGCGTCGGACTTCGTCACCGGCCAGACGATCGTGATCGACGGCGGCCAGACCTTCCATTGATCCTCGAGCTCGCGCAGTACGAACACGGCGTCGAGGTCGGCCGCGGCGATCACGTGGTCTACGACGTCGACCGCGACGAAGCGCACTTCGGCGAAGCGAGCGTCGACGGCCACGCGCTCGTCTGGACGCTGACCGAACGTCCCGAGGGCGACTGGCTCGTGCGCTGCGACCGCGTCGATTTTCCGCCCGGCGGCGTCGCCTACCTGCACACGCACCCGGGCCCGGGCCTGCGCGTCCTGCTGCACGGACGCATCCGCATCGACACGGCGGGCACCTCGCACGAGTACGGGCCGTTCGAATGGTGGTACGAGAACGGCCCGGAGCCCGTGTACGCGGCCGCCTCGGAGACCGACGACACCGCCTTCGTCCGCGTGCTCGTCTTGCCCGCCGAGTGGGAGGGCAAGCGCACGATCGCCTACGTCGATCCTGCCGACGAGGAGAAGCCGAAGCTCCAGCGCGCGCGGATCTACCTCGAGCAGCGGCTGTGAGCCGTCACGGCGGCAAGCTCCTCGTCGACCAACTCGTCGTCCACGGCGCCGACACCGTCTTCAGCGTTCCCGGCGAGAGCTTCATCGCCCTGCTCGACGGCCTCTACGACTCGCCGCTCCGGTTGATCACGTGCCGGCACGAAGCGGGCGCGGCGAACATGGCGGACGCCTACGGGAAGCTCACGGGCCGTCCGGGCATTGCCGTCGTCACGCGCGGGCCCGGTGCGACGCACGCGTCCGTCGGCGTGCACACCGCGTTCCAGGACTCGACGCCGATGATCCTGCTCATCGGCCAGGTGGCGTCCGACCAGGTCGAGCGCGAGGCGTTCCAGGAGCTCGACTACCGCCGCATGTTCGGCGAGCTGGCGAAATGGGTCGCGCAGATCGACCGCGCCGACCGCATCCCGGAGTACATTGCGCGCGCATTCACGACCGCGTGCGCCGGCCGTCCGGGGCCCGTCGTGCTCGCGCTGCCGGAAGACATGCTCGCGAGCGAGACGGACGCGGCAGACGCGTTGCCCTTCCAGGTCGTGCAACCCCATCCCGACCCGCACCAGGTCGACGGGCTGCGCGCGCTGCTCGAGCGTGCCGAGCGGCCGCTCGCGATCATCGGCGGCGCGGGCTGGACACCCGGCGCCGCGCGGGACATGCGGCTCTTCCTCGAGGCGAGCGCGCTGCCCGCCGGGGCCGCGTTCCGCCGCCAGGACTCGATCGACAACGACTCGCCGAGCTACGTCGGCGACATCGGCATCGGCCTCAATCCCAAGCTCGCAGCGCGCGTGCGCGAATCCGACCTGCTGCTCGTGGTCGGGCCCCGCCTCGGCGAGATGACCACGTCCGGGTACACGTTGCTCGACCCGCCCACACCGTCGCAGACACTCGTGCATGTGCATCCCGGCGCCGAGGAGCTCGGCCGCGTGTACCGGCCGGAGCTGCCGATCCTCTCGGGGATGGAGCAGTTCGCAGCCGCAGTGCGCGAGTTGCGCGTCGAGCCGCGCTGGCGCGACTGGACGGCCTCGGCGCGCGCCGACTACGAGGACTGGCAGCAGCCGGGACCGATGCCCGGCACGCTCGACCTCGGCGAGTGCATCGCGCACCTGCGTGGGCGCGTGCCCGATGCGATCGTCACGAACGGCGCCGGGAACTTCTCGGCATGGGTGCACCGCTTCTGGCGCTGGCACGACTACCCGTCGCAGCTCGCGCCGACGAGCGGCGCCATGGGCTACGGCGTGCCCGCGGCCGTCGCGGCGAAGGCGCTGCATCCGAACCGCACCGTGATCTGCTTCGCCGGCGACGGCGACTTCCTCATGAGCGGACAGGAGCTCGCCACCGCGGTGCAGTACGACCTTCCCATTCTCGTCATCGTCGTGAACAACGGCATGTACGGGACGATTCGCATGCACCAGGAGCGTCAATTTCCCGGCCGTGTCGTCGGAACCGACCTCGTCAACCCCGACTTCGCCGCATACGCCCGCGCGTTCGGCGCCTTCGGCGAGACGGTCACCGAGACGTCGCGCTTCGCAGGTGCGCTCGATCGCGCACTTGCGTCGGGCGGCAGCGCACTGCTCGAACTGCGAATCGATCCCGACGCGATCAACCCGCGCACGACGCTGAGCGCGATTCGCGCAAACGCACTGAAATGAACAGCCGTGAGGAGATCCGCGTGCCGGGCCAGCCGGTGCCGATCAGCCACTACACCGACGCAGTGCGCGCCGGCGACCTGCTCTTCGTTTCGGGTTGCGTGCCGGTGGACGTCGACGGCAGGCTCGTCGGCGGCGGCGACGTCGTCGCGCAAGCGCGCCAGGTGTTCGCGAACGTCGGCGCGATCCTCGAGGCCGGCGGCGCGACGTTCGCAGACGTCGTGAAGGTCACCGTCTACCTGATCGACATCGACGACCGCGCGCGCATCAACCCCGTGCGCGAGGAGGTGTTCGGAGAAGCGCGACCCGCGAGCACGCTCGTCGAAGTGAGCGCGCTCGCGATTCCCGGCGCGAAGCTCGAGGTCGAGGCCGTGGCGCTCATCCCGTGACCGACGCCTGGAACGCACTGATCACCGAGGTGGAGCCGGCGCCGGCTGCTGCCGGACCGCTGCACGGCAAGCGCCTCGTCGTGAAGGACCTCGTCGACACCGCGGGCATCCGCACGACGTACGGCTCGAGGATCTACGCGGACCATGTGCCGGTGCGTACCGCCCCCGCGGTACAGCGCCTCGTCGACGCCGGTGCAGTGATCGTCGCCAAGGCGAACCTGCACGAGTTCGCGTGGGGTGTGACGAGCCAGAACCCGTGGTACGGCACCGTGCGCAACCCGGCGCACCCGGGCCGGACGACCGGCGGCTCGTCGGGCGGCAACGCGGCCGCGCTCGCGGCGGGGTTGTGTGACATCGGCATCGGTTCCGACACCGGCGCCTCGATCCGGCTGCCGGCGGCGTGCTGCGACGTCGTCGGCCTGAAGTCCGCGTGGGGTCGTATCTCGACCGAGGGCGTCTTCCCGCTCTGCCCGACGTTCGACACCGTCGGCCCGATGGGGACGAGCGTCGCCGACGTTGCGCTCATGTGGGCCGTGTTGACGGATGAGCCCGTTCCGGCGCCGAGGCTCGAAGGCCTCACCGTCGGCCTGCTCACCCGCCCGCCGTCGGTCGGCGGCCGCGCGGGCGCCGAGAACCGTGCAGCGGAGCGCTACGTCGCGCAGCTCGAGCAGCTCGGCGCTCGCGTGATCGAGACCTCGATTCCCGACCCGCCCCACGACACGTGGCCGCTGTTCTTCCACGAAGCGGCGGAGTCGCATCGCGCGACCTTCCCGTCGCGCGCCGACGAGTACGGCGACAATGTGCGCGCGAAGCTCGAGCACGCGCAGACGATCGACCCCGCCGACGTCGAGCGCGCGCGCGAATCCGTGCGGCGGTGGCGCCAGTACCGCCCGACGGTCGATCTCTACGTCGCGCCGGTGCTCGGCGTCGAGCTGCCGCCGGAGGACTGCGACGAGCTCGAGGTGCGCATTCCGCTCACCGCATTCCTGCGCCCGTTCAACGTGCTCGGTTGGGCGGGGCTCGCGATCGGCGACCTGCAGCTCGTCGCGCCGAGCGACGAGGTCGTGCTCGCCGCCGGGCTCGCCTGGGAGAATTCTACGGAGTGATGTCCTGGATCTCGGACGCGGCGGGCACGGTCAGGTCGACCTTCACGCCGAAGTCGGAGAACCGTCCGTCGACGACGATCTGCCCGCCGCCGGGCGTGCGATAGCCGACGAGCACGCGCCGCACGCGACCTGCAGTGTCGACCCAGAAATCTGCGGGGAACGACTTGGCGAGATAGTCGTTGCCGATCGCGGTGCGCAGCGCGGCGCGCTCGGCAGCGGGCGCAGCGGCAACGACCCGCGCCGGGTCGACGATGCCGCGAAAGTGAACCTGGCTCTCCCCCGCGATGTCGTCGGTGCCGATCTTGCTCGCGTGGGCCACGCCGCTCGCGAGATACGCGACCACCTGGACGTGGGCGAGCTCGTCCGGACGGGCGCCCTGCTGCGCCGCGGGAACGCGTCGCGTGTCGAGCTTCGTCCACGGCTTGACGCTCGTGTCCTTCAGCGCAGCGTCGACATTCGCGTTCGTGTACGCGTACGGCCCGTTCAGGACGATCTCCTGCGGCGTTCCGCCTCCGGGTACGAGCTTGTAGAAATGCGCGCGGCGCGCGTCGAACGACACCGATCCGGTCTCGCTCGACTCGACCTTCATGCTGCCGATGCTGCCGCTGATCGCCAGCGAGAAGGCCGCCGTCTTCGCAGAGATCGTCCGCCCGGTCGCACCGCTCAGGCCTTCGCCGGCGGACTGCTTCGAGCCGCCGCAGGCCGAGAGCGCCGGGACGACGAGGAAGATCGCGACCAGGCGGCGCACCGCCGTCATTAGAGCCGAATCGCGAAGGCGCCGCGCGGTCGCGGCCGCTTCACCGAGGCGACCATCTCGATGAACGTCGCTGCCGTCGGCGACCATTCCGTGCGCGCATAGGCCGCGACATCTCGGATCAGCCGCGGCTTCAGACGCAGCACCGAGCCCTCGATCCCCGGCAGGACGATGTTGTCGGGGACGAGCGCGGGACCGAGTCCGGCAGACGCGAGCCGGGCCGCGCCCTCGGCCTGCGAGGTCCGCACCGACCCGCGCGGCGTGAAGCCGGCACGCCGGCACATCTCCTCGAGGATTCCGGCGAGGCCGTGGTCCTGGTGGTAGAGCACCCACTCCCGGTCGGCGAGCTCCTCGAGCCGGATCGAGCCACGACCGGCCAGCGGGTCGGACGCAGGGACGACGATCACGAACTCCTCCCAGGCGATCTCCGCCAGCGGCCCGTCCCAGGCGCGCACCGGCAACGGCCCGATCGCGAAGTCTGCGAGCCCCTGCTCGACGGCGTCCTCGAGCAGCGAGCGGTGGCGGAACTCGTGCAGCCGGATGCCGACGTTGGGATAGCGCACGTGCCACACCCGGATGTACTGCGGCAGCAGGCCGACGGCCATCGAGAGCACCGTCGCGATCTCGAGCTCGCCGGCCTCGAGCGCCAGCACCGAGCGGGCCCCACGCCGGCCACGCTCGAGCGCGCGCACGGCCGTCCTCGCCTCCGGCAGCAGCGCCCGCCCCGCCGGGGTGAGCCCGACGCCGCGCGGCAGCCGCTCGAGCAGCCGGCCGTTCAGCTCTTCCTCGAGCGCGCGGATGTGCTGCGAGAGCGACGGCTGCGCGATTCCGATCACACGCGCCGCCCGCGTGAACGACCCCTCGTCGACGACGGCGACGAAGCAGGCGAGCTGTCGAAAGTTCATAGCTTGAGCCTATCGGTCCTATGGCCCGTTACCGCACTTGAACTATGACGCAGCGTCGAGAAGACTTCACCGGGGTGCACGCCCTGCGGATCAACCACGTCAGCATCTCGGCGGTCGATCTGGAGGAGTCGGCGCGGTTCTATGAGGACGTCTTCTCGATGGAGCGGATCCCGGCGCCCACGTTCGAATCGCCGGTGCAGTGGCTGCGGGTCGGCGACATGCAGCTCCACCTCTTCCAGGACGACAGCCCGGCGCCCGCGCGGCATCACCTCGGGATCACGATCGACGACTTCGACGCCGCCTACGAGGCCGTCAAGGCGCGCGCGTCCGACACGTGGGGCTGGCGGCTCGTCGAGCTCCCCTCCCGCCAGGTTCAGCTCTACTTCCGCGACCCGAGCGACAACCTGATCGAGCTCAACTGGCCCGACGCCGACACGCTCGACCGCTCCAAGTATCCGGAGCTCAGGAAGATCGCGGAGCACGTTCCGCAGAAGCCCGACTCGGAGGACGCCGTTCTCTATCTCTACGCCGGAGAATGATGGAGACGACCCTGCGGCGACCCGGCTCGAGGCGGAAGCGCCGCGCACTCAGCGCGGCACAGACGCGCGCGCTGCGGATTGCAGGCTGGGTGCTGTTCGCGGCCGTCGCGATCGTGCCCGTGCTCTGGGTGCTGTTCTTCGCGCCGACGACGGGCAGCTTCGCGACGTCGTTCGGGTCGGCCGTGCACGATCCGAAGGACTTCGTGATCACGGTGCTGAACGGCGTCACCGCCGCTGGGCTCTACTTCGTGGTCTCGAGCGGCTTCACGCTGATCTTCGGCCTGATGCGGGTCGTGAACATGGCGCACGGCGCGTTCTTCCTGCTCGGCGGCTACATCGCGCTCACGTACCAGCGGCGGATGGTCGGCGGCGGCGGCGGCTTCGGGCTCACGAGCGCGCAGGTGAATCTGACGCACTGGATCGTGCCGGCGCTCGCGGGCACCGCGATCGTCGCGGGCGCCGGCCTCGTGATGCAGCAGTTCGCCCTCCGGTGGACGCAGGGCCAGGACCTGCGCCAGGCCCTGATCACGATCGCGATCTCGATCATCCTCGCCGACCAGATGCTCGCTCACTTCGGCGGCGTCGCGGAGGACATTGCGTGGCCGCGCAACTTCGACACGTTCACCAACGTGCACGTCGCCGGAGTCGTCTACACCACGACGAGGCTGATCATCCTCGGCATCGCCGTCGGCATCGGCGCTCTGCTCTGGGTGTGGCTGAAGCGCACGCGCACCGGAATGGTCATCCGCGCCGGCGTCGACGACCGCGCGATGGTCTCGGCGCTCGGCATCAACATCCAGCTGACCTTCGCGATCGCCTTCGTCGTCGGCTCGGCTCTGGCCGGCCTCGGCGGGATCATCGGCGGCTCCTTCGCCAGCCTGGCCCCGGGCGTCGACGCTAACTGGCTGCTCTATTCGCTCGTCGTCGTGATCATCGGCGGGATGGGATCACTCGGCGGTGCGGCCATCGGTGCGCTGCTGCTCGGTCTTACGACCAACTTCTCGGCGGCATATCTGCCGTCGAACTACACGTATTACTCGATCATCTTCACGTTCGTGCTCGTCGCGGTCGTGCTCGCGGTCAGGCCCCTCGGCCTCTTCGGGCGGCCCGCGTGAGAACGCCGGCCGTCACCGCCGACCGTGTCGTCGCGGTGCTCGCACTCGTGCTCGCGGTGACCGCGCCGCTCTACGTCTCGAACTACTGGGTCGGCCAGCTGCTCACGCAGATGCTCTTCCTCGGGATCGCGGCCGCGAGCCTGATCTTCCTGTCCGCGTACGGCGGCATGGTCTCGCTCGCGCAGGTGTCGATCTTCGGGATCGCCGGCTTCGTGCTCGGCAATGCGACGACGAACGGGAACACGAAGGGGCTCAATCTCGGCTGGAACCCGTGGTGGGGCGTCGTCGTCGGAATCGCGTTCGCGGTCGGCATGGCACTGCTGTTCGGCGCGCTCGCGAACCGCAGCGTCGGCATCTACTTCCTGATGATCACGCTGACGTATTCGGTGATCGCGAACCTCTTCTTCGGCCAGGTGACCGACGTCTCCGGCTTCGGAGGCATCAGCGGCATCCCGGCGCCGGGGGCGATCGGCAACGTTGACGCACACACGGATCGCCTCTACTACGTCGCCCTCGTCATCGCGGTCGCGGTCTACGCGTTGTTGCGCTACCTCGTGCGCACCCCGTTCGGGCTGACGCTCCAGGGCGTCCGCGACGACCCGGTGCGCATGGCCTCCCTCGGCTACAACGTGCCGCTCCACCGCACGGTCGCGTTTGCGTTCGCCGGCTTCATCGCCTCGATCGGCGGCGTGCTCTTCGTCTGGTGGAACGGCCACATCGACCCGGCGTCGATCGACCTCGGCGCAACCATCGACTTGCTGGTGATCGCCGTCGTCGGCGGCCTCTACCGGCTGGAGGGCGCCTGGGTCGGCGCCCTGTTCTTCGTCATCATCAACAACTACTCGCAGCGGATCAGCTTCATCGGCCCGCGCTTTCACACCTTGATCGGCGCGATCTTCCTCGTGATCGTGCTGGTCTCTCCCGGCGGTCTCGTGGGCCTCTGGGAGCGCGTTGTCAACCTCTTCTCCGGGCGGCGCCGGGGCCCGCTCGACCGCCTGCCGGTCGAGCTCGGGCAGGCCGAGCCCAGCGTCTGAAAGGAGGCTCGCTGAAACGACGGCACAGATTCGCCTCTCGGAGATTCGCCCGGTTCCGTGTACGACCAACGGTTCGACCAATGAACCACAAGGCTCAAAAGGAGGGCAAGGATGGGTAGTGGAATGCGAAGGCGGAAGCTGATTCCGTTCGCGGTGCTCGCGGTGCTGACTGCCGCAATCGCCGCGTCCGCAGCGACCGCCAAGAGCACGGCGACGCCGATCAAGGTCGCGGTGCTCTCTGACTGTCAGGGAGCGTTCGGCTCGTTCGACGGTCAGGACCTCGCGGGAGTGGTCGCCGCGATGTCGCAGTACGCCGGCGCGAAGCCGGTCAATCCCAACGACCCGCGCAAGGGCTGGACCGGCGGGCAGATCAACGGTCATCCGCTCAAGCTCGTCGGCATCGGCTGCTCGAACGACAAGGCCGACACGGCGATCAAGGAGACCAAGCGGCTGATGGAACAGCTGGGCGCGGACGTGATGATCGGCCCGCTGTCCGGTGACGAGTCGATCGCTGTCGCCAACTATGCGAAGCAGCATCCGACCAAGACCTTCGTCGACGGTTCTGCCGGTGCGCAGGACACGACGCTGAAGGTGCTTGCGCCGAACTTCTTCCGCTTCAACGGCGACGGCGCGATGTGGAACGCGGGTCTCGGTGACCTCGCCTACAACAAGCTGCACTGGAAGACCGCCGCTGTCGTGGCGGACGACTACAGCTTCGCGTGGACGTCGGCCGCCGGCTTCATCGCCGAGTTCTGCGCGGTGGGCGGCAAGGTGACCAAGCGGGTGTTCCCGCCGCTGAACACGACCGACTACTCCTCCTACGCGCAGCAGATGCCGACGAACGTCGACGGCACCTTCGTTGCGGTGGGCGGCGCCGGTCTCATCCCGTTCCTGAAGGCCTATGAGCAGGCTCACGGCCCGATCGACGGGAAGAAGTTCATCGGCAACCTGTTCTGGGGGACTCCGGGTCAGTTCGAGCAGCTCTCGACGCGCGTCGTCGGTGCCTATGTCGGCGGTGCCGGCACGGCGGGCGACCTCGCAACGGCGGCTGCGAAGAACTACTCGAACAACATCATCGGCAAGTGGTTCAAGACGATCCCGCCGTACGGCCCTGCAGCGCCGCAGGCGGCTTCGACGTTCACGTACGGCTTCTTCATCAACACGTGGGGGCTGATCAAGGGCCTTCAGGCGGTGAAGGGCGACATCTCCGGCGGCCAGAAGGCACTGCAGGCCGCTGTCAAGGCGGCAGTGCTGCCGACGGCGTACGGGACGATCCACCTGGACAAGAACAACCAGGGCGTCATCCCCGTCTACTACCAGCAGCTCTACACCAAGGGCGGCAAGCTGGCGGTCAAGACGGTCGGCTACATCCCGAACGTCGACCAGACGTTCGGCGGCACGTTCTCCACGAGCACGCCGGCACCGGGCCGCACCAACCCGGCCTGCGTCAAGCGGAGCCTGCCGTGGATCGGCAAGACCCAGCACCCGAAGGTCACGGGCTGACGCTCGAGTGACCGAGGGAGCAGTACCCGAGCACGCCGAGCCGATCCTCCGCTTGCGGGG